>CADBON010000017.1 GCA_902796315.1 Oscillospiraceae bacterium
AGTTCACCGGCGCGGGCGGTCAGTTCCTCGCGGCGGGCGGTGATACTCTCGCGGTCGCCCGTCAGAGCGGCGGCGGCGCTTTCGGCCTTTTCGAGCTCGGCGCGAAGTGCGGTCAGCGTGGCTTCTGCGGCGGCGGCCGCATCGCGGTCACCCGCGGCACGGGCAAGCAAGTCGGCTTTTTCGCGGGCGGTTTCCTCCTGCGCGGTGCGAATAGCGTCCAACTGCCCCTGTTTGAGAGTGACGCCGCTCTCAGCGCGGACGCGATCCTCGCCCAGCGAGGCGATCTCGGCACGGCAGCCGTCAAGTTCAGCGGCGGCGCCGGCGCAGCTTTCGCGTGCGCTCTGCACAGTAGCGGAGAACGCCTTGCGCTTTTCTTCAAGTTCGGCGCAGGTCGCTTTGAGTTTTTCGATCTCGTTGCCGCGGCTGAGAATGCCCGCGTCGCGGAGCTTGGCGCCGCCGGTCATGGAGCCGCCGGCGTTGACGACCTGACCGTCGAGGGTGACGGTCTTGAAACGGTAGCCGTATTTTTTGGAAATAGCGATCGCGGCGTCGAGATCCTCCGCCACGACGGTGCGGCCGAGAAGCGATTCGATCACGCCGCGGTACTTGCCGTCGGCGGTAACGAGCCGCGAAGCGATATTGACGTAGCCGTCGCAGGCGTCAAGATTCTTTTCGTCGAGCAGACGGCCCTTGACGGAGGTCAGCGGCAGGAAGGTGGCGCGGCCGGCATTGCTGCGTTTCAAAAAGCCGATGGCGCGTTTGGCGTCCTGCTCGGTGTCGGTGACAACGTGCTGGAGTTGGGCGCCGAGGGCGGTCTCGATAGCAAGCGCGTACTCGTCGTTGACGGAGATCAACTGCGACACGGGGGCGTGGATGCCCGTCAGCGTGCCGTGGCGCACCTCGGCCATGACGGCGCGGACGCTGCCCTGATAGCCCTCCATATTCTTTTCGAGGTCGCTCAACACGGTCAGACGCTGTTGTTTGATTGCGATGTCGTTTTGCATCTGCGCTTCTTCGGCCTGCAGTTTTTCAAGTTTTTCGGTCCGCTTGGCGGCCAGCATTTCCAAACCCGTGAGCGAGTTTTGCAGTTCGCCCGCGCGCTCATCGATGGCGGCGAGCGCCTTTTCGGCCTCGGCCAATTCTTTTTCAAGTTCTTTAAGGATCGGCTCGCGGTTGGCGGCCGCCTCGTCGAGGGCGGCGACGCGCTTGTCGAGTTCTTCGGCGGACGAAGCGGAGGTCGAGGCGGTGACGCGCGCGTCGGCGATCTGCAGCGACAGGCGCGAGACCTCGTCGGAGAGTTCGCCGCTGCGGCGGGCGCTTTCGCTGCCGCGGTCGGAAAGCTCGTTCATCTCGCCCGTGAAGGAGTCGAGTTCGGCCTTAGCCGCGGCTTCTTTTTCATGCAACGCGGCAATCGCGGCGCGGGCATCGTCGATCTGTTTGGCGACGTCGGCGGTTTCGTCGTTGGTTTCGGCCTTTTCGCGCTCGATGCGCTCGATCGTTTCGTCGTTGTGACCGATGTTCGCCTGCAGCACGGCCATCTGCCCCTCGAGGGCGGTGGTGCGCTCTTCAAGCGAAGCGCCCGCGCGACGCTCTTCGTCGATGGCGGCGGTGATCTCACGCGTTTTTTCCAGCGCGCCGTCAATGGCGCCGGTCAATCCTTCCAGCGCGTTGCACGCTTCCTCATACTGGGCGTTGGCCACGGCGAGCTTTTTCTCGTGGTCGCGCAGTCCTTCGCGGGTCTTGTCGATATTGTGCAGCCACAGGCCGATCTCAAGCGTTTTCTTTTCGCCCGAATACTCCAAAAACTTTTGCGCCTTTTCGCTCTGCGTTTTCAACGGGCCGACGCGGCTTTCGAGTTCGGTCACGATGTCACGAAGGCGCAAGAGATTTTCTTCCGCCTGGTCCAGACGGCGCAGCGCTTCGGTGCGGCGGTAGCGGTAGTGGGATATGCCCGCCGCCTCTTCCAGCATATCGCGGCGCTCGCCGGATTTTGCGGAAACGAGGGTCTCGATCTTGCCCTGACTGACCATCGAATAGCCGTCGCGGCCAAGACCGGTATCCATAAACAGTTCGTGAATATCTTTCAAACGGGCGTCCTTGCCGTTGATCTTGTACTCGCTTTCGCCGCTGCGGAAATAGCGACGGGTGACGCGCACCTCTTTCTCGGGGTTGGCGAGGGCGGCGTCGCTGTTATCGAGCACAAGCGACACCTCGGCAAAACCGACGGCGCGCCGGCTGTCGGTTCCGCTGAAAATGACGTCCTCCATTTTAGAGCCGCGCAGGGTTTTGGTGGACTGTTCGCCCAGCACCCAGCGCATGGCGTCAGAAAGGTTCGACTTGCCGCTGCCGTTGGGTCCGACGACGGCGGTGATACCCTTGCCGAATTGCAGCACGGTCTTGTCCGGGAAGGACTTGAAACCCTGCAGTTCGATTGCTTTGAGATACATCCGAATTCTCCGTTTCGTGTAAAGTCAGGCGCACGCGGCGCCGAAAAATTCTCATTTCGTTTGGCGGCTCAAAAATTCGAGCGCTTTGCCGGCGGCGGCCTGTTCGGCCTCTTTTTTGGAACGCGCCTCGCCGACGCCGACCGTTTTGCCGTTAACACGCGCTTCCACCACGAAGCGCTTGTTGTGCGGCGGGCCGTACTCGTCGACCCCGACGTAGGTGAGGGTGTCGTTCTTATTCTGCTGGACCTTTTCCTGCAAAAGGGATTTGTTGTCGCGGAAGTCGCTCTCGTGCCGGACGGCCTCTTTGATAAAGGGCAGCACGAACGCCGACGCGGGCTCCAACCCGCCGTCAAGATAGATGGCGGCCAGCAGGGCCTCGAACGCGTCGCTGACGACCGAGGGACGGGTACGCCCGCCGGTCATCTCCTCGCCGTGCCCCATCAGCAGAGCGTCGCCGAGCCCGAACGTGCCGGCATAGCGGAACAGCGATTTTTCGCACACGAGGGCGGCGCGCAGTTTGGTCAACTCGCCCTCGGGGCGGTTGCGGTAGAGCGAAAACAGATACTCGGCCGTGATGAAGCCGAGCACGGAATCGCCCAAAAACTCAAGCCGCTCGTTGTCGCGGCCGTGCCCTTCCTCATTGGCGTAAGAAGAATGCGTCAGCGCCGTTTTGAGCAGGTCTTTATTCCGGAAACAATAACCGATGCGGGTTTCAAGTTCACTGAAATCCATATCACACCCGTCTTTCTTACAAGGTGAGCGTATCATAATACGCAAGACTGCGTGCGGAGAGTTTGCCGTAGCGCTCGCGTTTGTCGCGGACGGTCTCGTCCAGCGGATCCATCAGGCCGAAGGCGGCCCCCATCGGCTGAAAGCGCTTGACGGTCGCGTCGGTCATATAGCAGGTCAGCGCACCGAGCATCGTCGTGCGCGGCAGCAACAGCGGATCGCGCCCCTCAAGGCGGCGGGCGGCGTTGAGCCCTGCCAGCAGGCCGGCGCCCGCAGATTCCATATACCCCTCGACGCCGGTGATCTGCCCCGCGAAGAAGATGCGCGGATCGCTCCGCAGACTGAAATCGCGCGCGAGCAGGACGGGAGAGTTGAGAAAGGTGTTGCGGTGCATGACGCCGTAACGGACGAACTCGGCGTTTTGCAGCGCCGGAAACATCCCGAAGACGCGCTTCTGCTCGGCAAATCTCAGATTGGTCTGAAACCCGACCAGGTTATACAGCGTGCCGTCGGCGTTCTCTTTGCGCAACTGCAGATTCGCCCACGGGCGGTGCCCCGTTTGGGGGTTGAGCAGGCCGACCGGTTTGAGCGGGCCGTAACGCATAGCGTCCTTGCCGCGCTTGGCGAGCGCCTCGATGGGCATACAGCCCTCGTACACGTCTTTGCGGACGTCGAACGCGTGAAGCGGGGCGCTTTCGGCGGTGATCAGCGCTTCATAAAACGCTTCGTACTGCGCCTTGTCGAGCGGGCAGTTGAGGTAATCGTCCGCACCGCCGCGGTCATAGCGCGACTGGCTGAAAGTCGCGGCGCGGTCGATGCTGTCGGCGGTGACGATGGGCGCCGCCGCGTCGTAAAACGAGAGAAACCGGTCGCCGCACAGACGTGCGACCTCCGCGGCGAGCGCGTCGCTCATCAGCGGCCCCGCCGCGATGATGACGATCCCCTCGTCGGGCAGGCGCGTCACCTCTTCGCGAACGACGGTGATATTCGGCTCATTTTCGACCGCTTCGGTCACGAGGCGGGAAAACACGTCGCGATCCACGGCCAGCGCGCCCCCGGCGGGAACGCGCGCCCTGTCGGCCGCCTGCAGGCAGACCGAACCGAGACGGCGCATCTCTTCTTTCAAGAGGCCCGCCGCGGACTCGAGCCGTTCCGCCTTAAAGGAATTGGAACAGACGAGCTCGGCAAGCCCCTCGCTGTGATGGGCGGGCGAATACCGCCGCGGCTTCATTTCATACAGGGTGACGGGAATGCCGCGGCGCGCCAGCAGGCAGCTCGCCTCGCAGCCCGCGAGACCGCCGCCGATGACCGTGACGCGATTATTCGTCATCGGCGTCGTCGGCTTTTTTGGCGTTTTTGCGCGGCGCTTTGAAGGAATAGCCGCACGCTTCGTTCAGGCAATGGACCATACCGCCCTTGCCCTTAAAGAGCGACTTGCCGCACTTCGGGCAGTTTTCGCCGGTGGGTTTATCCCAGGTCATGAAGTTGCAGTCCGGATAATTGGAGCAGCCGTAGAAGCGGTAGCCGCGGTGAGAACGCTTGCCGATGACCTTGCCGCCGCACACGGGGCAGGTCGCGTTGGTCTCTTCGATCAGCGGTTTGGTGTTTTTGCACTCGGGGTAGCCCGGGCAGGCCAGGAACTTGCCGAAACGGCCGGTCTTGATGACCATGTTGCGGCCGCACTTTTCGCACTTGATGTCGGTGATATCCTCCTGGAGCTGGATCTTCTGCCCCTGCAGTTCGACCTTGGCCTTGGCGATCTCGTTCTCAAGGTCACCGTAATACTCGCGCAGGACATCGACGTAATTGACTTTGCCCTCGTCGATCTCGTCCAGTTTGCTTTCCATAGAGGCGGTGAACTTGGTGTTGACGATCTTCTGGAAATGATCCTTGAGCAACTGGGTGGTCGCCTGGCCGAGTTCGGTAGCGAGCAGGAGTTTGCCCTCACGCTTGACGTACTCGCGCTTGATGATGGTGCTGACGATGGACGCATAGGTGGAGGGACGGCCGACGCCGGTCTCTTCCAGCGTTTTGATCAGCGACGCTTCGGTGAAGTGCGCGGGCGGCTGGGTGAAGTGGCGGTTGTTTTTGAGTTCGCGCAGTTTGAGCGCGTCGCCCGCTTTGATCTCGGGCAGGGCGGCCTCTTCTTCCTCGCCGGCCAGGTTTTCGTCATACAGGCGGGTATAGCCGTCGAACTTGACGCTGAAGCCGCTGGCGGAGAAGACCAAAAAGCCCTTGTCGCCGGGTTTGACGGCCTTGATCTCGGCCTTGACGGTCTCCTGCGTGCAGGCGGCCATCAGACTGGCGACGTAGCGACGCCAAATGAGGTTATAGAGTTTGTACTGGTCGGCGGTCAGACTGGCTTTGATCTTGGCAGGGGTCAGGTTGACGTCGGTGGGACGGATGGCCTCGTGGCCGTCCTGCGCGCCGGCGCGGGTCTTGAAGTAGCGGGGCTTGTCGGGCAGGTACTTGCTGCCGAACTCGGCGGCGATAAAGGCGTTGCCCGCCGCACGCGCCTCTTCGGAAATGCGGAGCGAGTCGGTACGCATATAGGTGATCAAACCGGTTACGCCAACGCCCTCGACGTTGATGCCTTCGTACAGTTCCTGGGCGACCTTCATGGTCTTCTGCGCCTGGAAGTTGAGTTTGCGTGACGCTTCCTGCTGCATGGAGGAAGTGATAAAAGGCGGCGCGGGCTGTTTTTTACGGGTGCCCTTTTTGACGGAATCGACCGAATAGGCGGCCCCGTCAAGACGCTGCATATAGACGTTGCTTTCGGCCTCGTTGCCGATTTTCACCTTGCCGTTTTCATCCTCGGTCAGAGCGGCGGCAAAGGTCTTGCGGCCGGCGGCGAACTTGGCGTCGATCGTCCAGTATTCTTCGGGATTGAACTTGGCGATCTCGTCGTCGCGATCCACGATCAGACGGACGGCCACGCTCTGCACACGGCCGGCGGAAAGGCCGCGGCGGATCTTCTGCGAAATGAAGGGACTCAGGCGATAGCCGACCAGACGGTCGAGAATGCGGCGCGCCTGCTGGGCGTCGACCAGACCCATATCCACGACCTCAGGATTGGCGAGGCCGCGCTTGACGGCGTTCTCGTTGATCTCGTTGAACTTGACGCGGTTCTTTTCACTCAAATCAAGGCCGAGGACGGTCGCAAGATGCCACGAAATGGCCTCCCCTTCGCGGTCCGGGTCGGTCGCGAGATAGACGGCGTCGCTTTTGTCGACCTTCTCTTTGAGTTCCTTGACAAGTTTTTCTTTGCCCTTGATAACGGAATACTTCGGGGAAAAGTCGTTTTTTACGTCAACACTGAGTTTGGCGGCCGGCAGGTCGCGGATGTGACCCATGGACGCGGTGACGTCATAGTCCTTACCGAGATATTTCTTGATGGTTTTGGCTTTTGCGGGAGATTCGACGATAACAAGTTTTGACATACGCTTCATCCTTTCGGTTGAGGTTATAACTTACAGATCATGGTACGCGGGAATCTGTTGGTTACGGTTTCAGTCGGTACTGTTTGCCCGCCATCGGTTCGGCGGCGTCGGCAAACTCAAGTTCGGTCAGGGCGGCGAGAACGGCGCTCATGGAAAGGCCCGTTTCGCGCACCAGATCGTCGACCTGCGTTGGTTCGGCGCGCAAGGCGGCGTACACGGCGCGCGCGTCGGCGGAAACGTCATCGCCGAGTTCGCGGCGAACGGGCGACCGTTGTTCGCTCGGGACAGACGGCGCGGGCGCCGGTGCGGGCGGCTCTTCGCCGCCGGGGCGTTTATAGTGGCGGTAATCGACGTAGGGAATGGCGTTCAGCGGCGTGCGTGCGCGGTCGAAATCGATGAGGTCGCCGTAGCGGTATTCATACTCGCTCAGCACGTCCTCGGCGGTGAAAACGGGTTTGGCGCCGCTACGGATCAGGTGGTTGGCACCGTCGAACGAGGTGCGCAGAATATCGCCGGGAACGGCGAACACGTCGCGCCCCTGCTCAAGGGCGCAGTTCGCGGTGATCAGCGAGCCGCTTTTGACGCCCGCCTCCACGACCACGGTGCCAAGCGTCATGCCCGCGATCAATCGGTTGCGAATGGGAAACGTCACGCGCGACGGCGCGGTAAAGGGCGGGTACTCGCTCACCAGCGCGCCGTGACGGCAGATGGCGCGGCGCAGGGCCGCGTTCTCGGACAGATAGTCATACGACAAACCGCAGCCGAGCACGGCGACGGTGCGGCCGCCCGCCAACATGGCGCCGGCGTGGGCCTCGCTGTCGATACCGAGAGCGCCGCCGCTGACAATGACGGCACCCGCCGAAGCGAGAGAAAAGGAAAGCTTCTGCGCGGTCTCGATGCCGTACGTCCCTGCGGAACGGGTACCGACGACGGCGATGGAAAGCGTTTCTTTCAAAACCGAGCAATCGCCCGCGACGTACAGCACAAGAGGGAAATCGGACAGCGTACCGAGGCGCGCGGGATAAAACTCGCTGTCGGGGGTGACGATGGTGTAGCCGCGCTTGCGGCACTCGTCAAAAACGGCTTTCGTCTGGGACGGCGCGGTGCGCGTGAGCGATTCGATCTTTTTGGGCGTCAAAAGGCCCGAAAGGCGCCATTCACGCGTGCCGGCTTCATAGAGTTTTTCGGGATCGCCGAAGTAGGCAAGCAACTCATCGACACGGGCCCCGGCCCCGAGGGCCGTTTGCAGCCAGATCCAGTATTCGGCAGGACAGGTAGTCATCGCATCAGTTCCCACATCAGAATCGAGGCGGCGGAAGCGGCGTTGAGCGATTCCGCACGTCCCTTCATCGGAATTGTCAGTTTTTCGCAGACGGCCTCGGTCGCGGGCGAGAGGCCGCTGCCCTCGTTACCGACGGCAACGATCACGCCACCGCTGAGGTCGGCCGCGGTCACGGGCGTCGCCGAACGGTCGGGCACGGCGGCGTAGGCCTTCATCCCCTGCCCCTGCAACTGCGACAGAAAGGCGGGAAGGTCGTCAGTCTCAAAAATCGGAAAACGCAGCAGCGAGCCCATGGCGGCACGCTGTGCTTTGGGGTTGTAGCGGTCACAGCCGCCACCGACAACAGCGCCGTCAAGGCCGAGCGCCTCGGCGGTGCGAACGGCGGCCCCGAGATTCTGGGGGTTGGAAACGTTCTCGAGCGCCACATATTTTCCAGTATATATTATTTTACCTATATTTGTCATTTTGTCAAGCATTTTGCACACGCAAAAAACGCCCTGGCTGTTTTTTGTGTCAGCCAGTTTTTCGGCCACCTCGTCGGTGACCGCATAGACGCGCTGTGCCGCCGCGAACAGGTCGGTGAGATAAGCGGCGTATTTTTCCCGCGCCGCGTCGGTCACAAAGCACTCGGTAACGGCGACGCCACCGGCGGCCGCGTCGGCGCAAAGGCGCGCGCCCTCCAGGAAGAAAAGCCCCTGCTCGCGCCGCGCCGCCGCGCTTTCGCGCAGGCGCACGGCGTGCTTGATATGATCGTTGGTTTTGCCGGTAATGCGTTCCATGGGAACTCCTTTTCGGCGGAAAAAACCGCCCGTAATGACAGAAGTACGCCCGTTCCGACGGGAACGGGCGTGCGTATTTCGGTTACAGGGCCGCTTTCGCCTTTTCTACGAGGGCGGTAAAGCCGGCGGGATCGGCAATGGCGATCTCGGAAAGCATCTTTCTGTTGAGTTCGATATCGGCTTTCTTCAGACCGTTGATGAAGGTCGAATAGTTGATGTCATTCATCTTGCAGGCAGCGGAAATGCGGGTGATCCACAGACGGCGGAAATCCCTTTTCTTTTGCTTGCGGCCGATATAGGCGTAGTTGCCGCTCTTCATGACGGCCTCTTTGGCGGTCTTGAAGAGTTTGCTCTTGGAGCCGTAATAACCCTTAGCGAGTTTCAGAACTTTATTTCTTCTTTTGCGCGTATTGAGCGCACCTTTTATACGAGCCATGACAGTTACCTCCGTTTACCGTAGCTTATTTATAAGGAATAAGACGCTTGATCTGTTTCTGATTGGTCACGTCCGCGACGCTCTGCTTGCGAAGATTTCTCTTGCGCTTGGTCGTCTTTTTGTTCAGGATGTGTGACTTATAGGCATGGCCGCGCATCGGTTTGCCGTTCTTGGACAGTTTGAAGCGCTTTTTCGCGCCGCTGTGAGTTTTGATTTTAGGCATGGTGAATACTCCTCCTTAATTACTTCTTGGCGGTTTTGGGGGCAAGGAACATCAACATATTGCGCCCTTCGAGTTTGGCGGCCTTTTCGACCGAGCCGAACTCGGCGCACGCTTCTTCAAAGCGTTTCATAATGGCATAGCCGTTGTCGGTATGGGCCATTTCACGTCCGCGGAAACGGATGGAGGCCTTTACCTTATTGCCGTCCTGTAAAAAACGCTTTGCGTGGTTGACTTTGGTGTTGAAGTCACCGACGTCGATGTTCGAGGAAAGTCGAATCTCTTTGATTTCGACGACCTTTTGATTTTTCCGCGCCTCTTTTTCGCGCTTGGCCTGCTCGAAACGGAACTTGCCGTAGTCCATGATCTTGCAGACGGGCGGCTTGGCGTTGGGAGAAATCTTGACGAGGTCAAGGTTCGCCTTTTCCGCAAGCGCACGGGCGTCTTTGGCGGACATAATGCCGACCTGCTCGCCGCTCTCGGAAATCACTCTGATTTCTTTGTCACGGATCTCCTCGTTGATCTGCCACTCCTTGCTGATACCAAAACACCTCCGAATAAAAAATCGCTCGAACAGAATGATCCGTTCGAGCTTTGAAAGGTTTGATTCAAAACAAATACCAAACAATATTCTCGTTTGGTGAGAACGGACGTTCTGCTTGATTGCTTTGACATAATAGCAGGTTTGCACCTGTTTGTCAAGAACTTTTTTTGCGTCAGCCGGCCTGATCGTCGGGTTGTTCGGTCGGGGCCGCGGTCGCGGGCGGCGCTTCGGTCGGCGCCTGGGTGGGCGCCTGGGTCGGCGCGGCGGTCACGGGCGGTTCGGTCGTGGTGGTCGGCTGGGTCTTTTCGACATAATAATACAGCACCAGTTCGCTGCTTGCGGACACGCAGCGGTCCTGCGGCAGGGCTTCCCATCCCTTGCCGGCGGCAACGCCGATCAGGTACACGTCGCCGACTTTATCGGCGCTCGGGGCAAAATCGCCCTGACGGGTGGTGACGTTGTTGAAACCGTTGTTTTTCAAGATCTGGATGGCGTCGCTGACGGAGAACGCGTTGACCGTGGGCACGGTCTTGCCGATGCTGACCGTCAGATAGATGGTCTTGGGATTGTTGGACGAGACGCGCGTGCCGGGATTGACGCTCTGGTTAATGATGACGCCGATGTCCTTGTCGCTCTCGTCGGTCTTTTTGGAGAACTTGAGAACGTATTTGTAGGTTTCGTCGGCGACGACGTCGTCATACTTCAGATTGACGAAATTGGGGACCTCCATCTGAATGGGCTCGGTGGGGTCCTGCGCGCCGCCGGTGATCTCTTCGGTGGTGCCGGTGGAATCCCAGTAGGTATACCCCTCCGAGGTGGTGGTCTCGTTTTTGCGCTCTCTGGCGCGGGTGATCCCGATCACCACGGCGACGATCAGCGCAAGGCACAGCACCAGACTGATGACAAAGGCGGCGATGGTGCTGCCTTTCAGGCGGTGCTCTTCCTCCTCAAAGGGTTCTTCCGCGTCTTCCGGTCCGGGCTCGGGAAGCGGTTCTTCCTCGATCGGAACGGGTTCCGGATCGACGGGGACGACCGCCGCGCTGACGGACGCGGCCGCGGCCGCGGGCGAAGCGGAGATCTCGGCATGGAACGTTTCGACCGACTGGGTACGGTCGGCGGGCAGAATCTGCAACGCATTGACGAGCGCGTTGATCACATAGGCGGGCAACTGCTCGGCAAATTTGCCGGGGATCATCAGTTTATCGTTGGTCAGGCGGGCGGACGCCGTCATCGGCGTGCTGCCGATCAGCGCGCGGTACAACACCGCCGCGATGGCGTACACGTCGGTCGCTTCGGTCAGCGGTTCGGCGTCGCCGTACTGTTCGACCGCCGCGTAACCGTCAAAGATCTCGGGCTCTTCAAACCCGCCGTGCCGGCGAAGGGCGGCGGTGCGGCATTCGGTGATGCGCAGACGGCCGGTCTTGTCAAGTATCAGCGTGGTCGGCGAAATGCCGCCGTGCACGATACCGGCGCGGTGCATTTCCTCGAGCGCGGTGAGAACGGGCATAAAGAGGGGCTCCGCTTCCTCCCACGAGATATAGCCCTGCTCGTGCTCGAGCAGGAAATCACGCAGGGTCTTGCCGTCGCCGAGGAACTCGGTCACGACGTAGCAGGTGCCGTTCTCTTCAAACGCGTTCAGCACCGGGGTCAGCGCCCCGTAGCTGCCCAGCGAGGCGTACTTCACGCGAAGGCGGATAAAGTCCTCTTTGGCGTTGATAAACTCGCTGGCTCTGCCGATCTCGACAAGGCAATAATTCTCCTCCCCGCGGGAAACGAGCCCCGCAGGGTAGAATTCACGCAACGTAACGGGGGTCTTGGCCTCGTTATCGTAGGCGTAATAGGTATGGCCCTCACTGTCGGCGTGAACGAGCTTGCCGATCAGATAGCGACCGGCGCCCACCGTCGCTTTCAGCGGCAGGTAGGGATCGGTCTGCGGTTCGCTCTTTTCATTGCGGCAGTAGGGACAGACGTTGCTGCCGCTGAACTTCCGCATACAGCGCAGGCAGAGTTTTTCTTTGTCTTCCATGAAGTCTCTTCCGTCAGAAATCAGTCAAAATTCGGCTTGGTGGGCATATTGGCGTGCAGGGCGTCGCGGACGCTCTGGCGCAGACGGCGAATATCGTTGACGCTGTTGGTGAGCGTCTCGTCGGTATCGCGGATGATGTTCTCAACGTAGTTGGAAGCGTTGGCGCGGATGTCGTTGGACCAGGTCTCCGCCTTTTCGGTGACCTCGCGGGCCTCGGCCTTGGCCTTGTTGAGCGTCGCGGACGCTTCGTTATTGGCCTGCTGCATGATGTTCATGGCATTCTCACGCGCTTCTTTGGTGATCTGATGCTCTTCGATCATCAGATTGGCTCTTTCGCGGGCTTTGGCAATGATCTCCTCGGCGTTGGCCTCGGCCTCGTTGAGGATATCGCGGCGCTCCTGAGCGATCTTCTTGGCCTGGGTGATCTCGACGGGCATATTCAGCCGGATCTCTTCAATCATCTGCGAGATCTCTTCCGCGTCCACCATACGCTTGGAGGAAAACGGAACGGACTTGGCTTCTTCGATGATCTGGTCGATGTCGTTGAGGATTGTTTCGATACTCATTGTTGTCAAACCTTTCTCATTTTTGTTTGTTTTGGGTTTCTATTGAGAACTCAACCTTTGCGGCTGAGCCGTTTGACGATGTCGTCGTGGATCTCGGGCGGAACGAACTTGCTGATGTCGCCGCCGAGCGAGCAGACCTCTTTGACCACGCTGCTGCTCAAAAACATATGGGCGGCGTTGGCGACCATAAAAATGGTCTCGAGGTCGGGATTCAGCTCCTGGTTGGTGAGCGCCTGGCGGAATTCGTCGTCGAAGTCAGAAACGGCTCGCAGCCCTTTGACCACGGCATGCACCTGATGCTCGCGGGCATAATCGGCCAAAAGACCGGTGTACGAGTCGACCGTGACGTTGGGCAGGTTGCCGGTGCAGCGGCGCAAGAAGTCGAGCCGTTCTTCGGTGGTGAAACTGCCGACGTTCTTGGTATAGTTGCGCATCACGACAACGATGACCCGATCGAACAGTTTGGCCGAGCGCTGAATGATGTCGAGGTGGCCGATGGTTAAGGGGTCAAAGCTCCCCGGGCAGATTACCGTCTTGCTCATAGGCGCCCTCCTTTCTGTAAACGGTGAGCACCGTTCTGCCGTAACGGTGCGGTTTGGCCGCAAACCCCTGCGGGGCGGGCACGGGCGTGACGTCGGTCGCGGTCTCGGCGACCATGACGCCGCCGGGTGCCACGTGCGGCGCGGCGGCCGCCATTGCGGCGGGCAGCAGTCCCGCGCGGTAGGGCGGATCGATAAACACGACGTCATACACGGCGTCGGTGCGGTCAAGATAGGCAACGGCGTCGGAAAGCACAGTCTTGGCAGAGGCGCGAAGGCCCGTACTGTCAAGATTCTTTTCGGTGACGCCGAGCGATTCACGCGACGCGTCGACGAAGGTGCAGCTCTTGGCGCCGCGGCTGAGGGCCTCGATACCGAGCTGCCCGCTGCCGGCGAACAAATCGAGCACGCGCCGCCCCTCCAGTTCAAACTGAAGGATGCTGAACAGTGCTTCTTTTACACGGCTGGACGTCGGCCGCACGGTATCGCCCGCAAGGGTGATCAGCCGCCGCCCCCGGGCGGTCCCCGTAATGACGCGCATATGGAACCCTCCGCATATATCAAATCAGTTTATTATTACATTCTAATGCCGTTTTGTCAAGTCTTTGCCGAAAGATTTACGTTTCGGCGGCGCCGTCGACGAGCGAAAACGCCTTGCGAACAGCGGCGGCGTCGCGGGCGAAAATCCCCGGCACGGCGGCCAGTTCCTCTTCGGATGCCGCGGCAACGGCGGAGATGGTCTTAAACTGTTTCAAAAGCGCCTGTGCTTTTTTGGGGCCGATACCGGGGATGCGCTCCAGTTCGTCTGCAAAAGCGGTTTTGGCGTGCTTGCGGCGGTGGTAGGAGATGGCGAAGCGGTGCACCTCGTCCTGCAAAGCGGTCACGAACGCAAACGCCTTGCGCCGTGCGTTGAACTCGATGCGGCCGCCGCCCGTGGAGATCGCGTTGGTGCGGTGCCGGCCGTCTTTGACCATACCGAACAGCGGCACGTTGACGCCGTGGGCCGCCAGCACGGGCAGAACGGCGTTGACCTGGCCGCTGCCGCCGTCGAGCAGAATGAGGTCGGGCAGACGGCCGAAACCGTCGGTGATCCCCTGCTCGCGGCATTTTTCATACTCGTCGAACCGACGCGAGACGACCTCCGCCATAGAGCGGGTATCGTCCTGCCCGGCGAAGCCCTTGATGGAAAAGCGGCGGTAGGCGCTTTTGAGGGGTTTGCCGTTCTCAAACACGACCATACCGGCGACGTTGTCGCTGCCGGAGGTATGGGAAATATCATAGGACTCGATATAGGCGGGCACTTTTGCAAGCCCAAGCATAACGGACAGTTCGGCCAGCGCATCACCGCTGCGGTCGTGCGAGGCATACCGTTCGATCAGTTTCTGCGAGGCGTTGCTGCGGCAGAGATCGACAAGGCGCGCCTGATCGCCGCGCTGGGGCACGGCCACCGTGACGCCGGAGCCGCGCTTTTCGCTGAGAAAACGCGCCAAAATCTCGCGGTCCTCGACCTCGCCGTCCACCTCGATGCGGGGCGGCACCTTGCGGCTGGCGGAATAGTAGCTCATCAGCAGCGACGAACGCAGGGTTTCGGGCTGTTCGGTCTCCTCCAAAAAGAAGGTCTCGCTGTCATAGAGTTTGTGATCGGCAAAGCGCATGACCGACAGACAGCCGCGCCCGTCGGCGACCGACAGGCCGAACACGTCCTGCTCGCGGTAGGGCGACTGCACGACCTTTTGGCGTGAACCGACGCGCTCAATGCTGCGGATGGTATCGCGCAGTTGGGCGGCGCGTTCAAAATCCAGTTTTTCGGAGGCGGCCTCCATCTCTGCACGCAGGGCGGCAAGCGTGTCCTCGCTCCCCTTTTTGAGGAAGCGCAAGGCGTCTTCCACGCTGCGGTCATAGTCCGGCTGACTGATTCTTTTGGCGCAAGGCGCCGAGCAGAGGCCGAGGTGGTAATTCAGACACGGCCGCGATTTGCCGATGTCGCGCGGAAAGACCTTGGTGCAGGTCGGCAGTTTGTAGATGCGTTTCGCCTCGTCCACGGCGCGCGTGACGGTGTAGCCGGCCGTGTAGGGGCCGATGAAATCGGCGTTGCTGTCATCCTTCTGCAAAACGTGATAGATGTTGCGCCACTCGCCGCGCGTGACCTTGATATAACTGAACCCCTTGTTATCCTTCAGCAGAATGTTGTAATGGGGCTGGTTTTGCTTGATGAGACTGGCCTCCAGCACGAGGGCCTCGAACTCGCTGTCGGTGAGGATATAATCAAAATCGGCAACGTGCTCGACCATTTTCTGCACCTTGGGCAGGTGCTTTTCCTGCGAGCCGAAATACTGGCTGACGCGGTTTTTGAGCTTTTTCGCCTTGCCGATATAGATGATCTCATGCGAAGCGTCGCGCATGATATAGACCCCCGGCGTTAACGGGAGTTTGTTTGCCTTATCTTTCAGACGGCGCAGCCGCTGGTCCATATTCTCACCTCGCTTGTCAAAAAAACGGCAAGGACTTTCGACCTTGCCGTTCGTTATTGCGTAATGCCTTACTCGGCGAAACCGCTCTCTACCAGAGCGACGAGGGCGTCAACCGCCTGCTCTTCATCAACGCCGCTGGCGATGATCTTGATGTCGGTACCGCCCATAATGCCGAGAGAAAGAACGCCAAGCAGACTTTTGGCGTTGACACGGCGCTCCTCTTTCTCAAGCCAAATGGAGGACTTGAACTCGTTGGCTTTTTGAATAAAGAACGTAGCCGGTCTCGCGTGAAGGCCAACCTGATTCTGCACGGTAACGGATTTCGTAAACATAGGCTTT
This sequence comes from Oscillospiraceae bacterium, assembly GCA_902796315.1. Classification (GTDB taxonomy): domain Bacteria; phylum Bacillota; class Clostridia; order Oscillospirales; family Acutalibacteraceae; genus DTU089. The sequence goes on from CADBON010000017.1 coordinate 15,819, forward strand.
CTCTCTCCTTTATAAATGGGGCGATGGCGCAAATACGCACGCACCCGCCGCTAAAGTTCCCTTGAACATCTACTATATTATAGCACAAAGTCGACTTTAGTCAACGAAAATCGGCGGTCGAAAAGCCCTTGCGGCAAAGATTCATAGGGACAACTAAACCTTGCCGAGCTTTTGACGGGTAATTTGTGCAAATTCACAATACGCGTCACCGTGTATTATTGATAATAAACAATTTTTACTGCGTTTTTCAGGTTTTTGAGCCGTTTTCTTCGAGTTTTTGGAGGAATTCACGGTCGGCTTTTGTCAATTCCGCCCGTTCCAGAAGGTCGGGACGGCGCGCGGCCGTACGCGCCAATGACTGTTCACGCTGCCATTGCGCGATCTTGGCGTGATGGCCGTTTTTAAGTACCTCCGGCACTTCGCGGTCATGCCACACGGGGGGCTTGGTGTACTGCGGATATTCGAGCAGAGCGGAGTAATGGCTTTCGCCTATATACCCCTCCGGCGCGGAAAGGACGCCCGGCAGCAGACGGCAGACGGCGTCCGCTACGATCATGGCGGGCAATTCGCCGCCGGTGACGACGTAATCGCCGACGGAGATCTCCTCATCGACAATTTCGTCAAGCACGCGCTGGTCCACGCCCTCGTAATGGCCGCAGAGCAGGGCAAACCCCTCGGTCGCGGCAAGTTCCTTCACGCGCTCCTGCGTCAGCGTTTTGCCGCAGGGCGAGAGATAGATCAGGCGCGGACGTGCGCCGATCTCGTTACAGACGCTTTCGAAACAGTCGAAGATGGGCTGCGCCATCATCAGCATACCCGCACCGCCGCCGTAGGGCGTATCGTCCACCTGCCCGCGGCGGTTGATCGCAAAATCGCGGATCTGATGGAAGCGGATATCCACTTTGCCGAGCGCGCGCGCCCGGCCGATGATGCTCTCGCCGAGTACGGCGTCGCACATCTCGGGGAACAGCGTCAAAATATCAATCCTCATCGAAAAGCCCCCTGAGCGGTCGCAGATACACGACGTTCCGAGCCACGTCACAGCGCACGACAACGTCTTTGATGGCGGGGATCAGCACGTCGCCACGCGGAGTGCGCACGGTCCACACGTCGTTGGCGGCGCCGGAAGCGACGTCGGCGACGGTGCCGTACTCTTTCGCATTGTCGTCGGCGTCCACACAGTGGCAGCCGATCAACTCCGCAACGAACCACTTGCCCTCGGGCAAATGCGCGTCGCTGCGTTTCATATACAGAACCTTGCCCCGCAGGGCCTGGGCCTGTTCGACGGTGGTCACGCCTTCGATTTTCAGCAGCACGATATTGCCGTGCGGCCGGCAGGAGAGGACCTTGACGCTCTCGTTCCCCTGCGCGTCGCCGTACAGCGTGTGAAACTGCTTGACAAATTCGGGCCCGTCGCACCACGGGTTGAGGCGCATTTCGCCCCGCACGCCGTGCGTACCGACGACCTGCCCGATCTCGAGATACTCTTTTATCATCACCGCAACAAAACGGGAGCCGCGGCGCGGCTCCCATTGGCCATTTAGTCGATATCTACCTGAACTTGCTCGTTTTTGCGCACAGCGGCAGCACGCACGACCGTGCGGATCGCCTTGGCGATGCGGCCCTGCTTGCCGATAACTCTGCCCATATCGTCGGGACCGACGTGAAGATGATAGACGGTGACGCCCTCTTCATTCGGCTCGTCCACGGTGACCTCGACTGCGTCAGGGGCCTCAACAAGGCCCTTGGCGACTGTTTCGAGTAATTCTTTCATGGATCTCTCCCCGATTACTGAAGAATGTTCTGTTTTTTGAGGAGGGCGCGGACCGTGTCGGTCGGCTGGGCGCCGTTCTCAAGCCATTTGTTGATCTTTTCGGCGTCGAGTTTGACCTCGGCCGGATTGGTCAGCGGGTTGTAATAACCGACTTCCTCGATGAAGCGGCCGTCACGGGGATACCGGGAATCGGCGACGACAACACGATAGAAGGGTGCTTTCTTGGCGCCCATGCGGCGCAGACGAATTTTTACTGCCATTTTGAAAACCTCCAAAATAAAATTACTGTTTTATAAATACTGCCCGTAGGCCGTATTACATTGGGAAACCGCCCATGCCGCCGCCCATGCCGGGCATTCCGCCGCCGGGCATACCGCCCATGCGCTGCATGCGCTTCATCATCTTTTTGTTGCCCTTGCCGCTGAACTGCTTATAGAGCTTTTGCATCTGGCGGTACTGCGAGAGCAGGCGGTTGACGTCCTCGACGCCGAGACCGCAGCCCGCGGCGATGCGCCGCTTGCGCGAGGGATTGATGATGTCGGGGTTGGCGCGCTCCTTGCGGGTCATGGAGCGGATGATGGCCATCGTGTAGTCGATCTGTTTGTCGTCGACGTCGGTGTCCTTCATCTTTTTGTTCAGGCCGGGGATCATGGAGATAATATCCTTCATCGGGCCCATTTTCTTCATTTCCTCAAACTGCAGAAGCATATCGTTGAGGTCGAGTTTATTGGCGCGAAGTTTCTTTTCGAGTTCTTCGGCCTTTTTTTCATCCAGCGTGTTTTCGGCCTTTTCGATCAGCGAAAGCACGTCGCCCATGCCAAGGATGCGGCCGGCCATACGGTCGGGATGAAAAACGTCAAGGTCAGCCAGCTTTTCGCCGACGCCGACGAATTTGATGGGCTTGCCGGTAACGGCGCGGGCGGAAAGCGCAGCGCCGCCGCGGGTGTCGCCGTCAAGTTTGGTGAGCACCAGACCGTCGATGCCGAGCGCCTCGTTAAAAGCGGAAGCGACGGTAACAGCGTCCTGACCGAGCATTGCGTCGATGACGAGCAGGATCTCGTGCGGGTGGACGTCCGCCTTGATGTTTTTCAGCTCCTGCATAAGC
>CADBON010000018.1 GCA_902796315.1 Oscillospiraceae bacterium
CGGGTGCACAGCCAGCCGTCGCCCGTATAGCCCAGGCGTTCGCGGTGCGGGCAGTCGGAGGGCACGCAGGTGTGCACGTTGTTGAGTTGGGTGCGCAGATAGGCGTCAACGATCCATTGAAGGATCTCATCCGACGAGTGAAAACGCACCGTCTGCCGCAGGTCGGTATGCACCACGCGAAACTCTTTGACGTCGGCTTCGCCCGTCACGTCGAAATAGCGACCCGAGTGCCAGGTAAAGCGCGGGTACATCTCGCGCTCGCAATCGCCGCTCACGATGAACTCCCCGCGCTGTACGCGGCCGCTCCAGCCGGAGGGGGCAAAAAGCAGACCGCCGTCATCGGCAAGGGCGTCGGCAAAGCGGTAGGTGATCACCTCGTCGTGCTCGGTATCGTCATTTTTGACGAACACGGGCACGCCCGACAGGGCTTCGCCGAGGTCGTATACGCGGTAATCGCCGCGTTTGAAAATGCAGGTCGGGTGCACGATGCGGATAACGCGGTCGGCCGGGCAATCCTGCTCCGAAAGTACGCTCACGGGGGCCGCGGCGCGGTCGGCGGAGCGCCAGCCCGTCAGGGCGGGCGCGGCGTCGGAAAAGTCAAAACCGAGTTCACGCGGGTCGTGCCGCTCGCCGAAATAGATGTTGGATCGCGTGACGAACGACGGACGCCAGCGGAACGACGGGCTCGAACGCAGCACGTCGGTACCGCCCTGCGTCAGTTTGCAGCAGAGCGTCAGCGCGCCGTAGGGAACAACGCCCTCGTTGCGGCTCTCGTGCTGGCAGAACCAGCCGCCGCCGAGGTGTACGACCAACGTGTTCGCGCCGTCCCTGAGAAGCGGCGTGACGTCCAGGTTCTCATAGAGGATGCGCGCCGTCATCACGTCGTGGATGGGGTAATTCATCACCGACGTATCGCGGCCCACGTAGTTGGTCCACGCGGGCGCCAGCAGACGGTCGCTGACGGGTTTGCCGTTGAGATAGAGTTCGCAGAAGCCGAGTCCCGAGATCACAAGACGGGCGGGCACGCCCGCTTTTGCCTCAAAGGTCGCGGCGGCGATAACGGCCTCGGTATTGCCGCCGAAGGTCAGCCAGTCACAGCCGTCAAACACGTGACTTTTGCGCACGGTGACGTGCTTTTCGGTCTCGCCGTCGGCGCAAAAAGCAATGCCGTCGTGGGCGAAGCCGTGGCTTTCGGCGTCCGCCAGCAGGTCAAGCGGGATGCGGGCGGCGGTGTCCGCCCCGCCGGCGGGAGCCGGCAGAGCGAGCAGTTCCTGTAGGGATTCACAGACGGGAAACGCCATGGTCATTCTCCCCTTTTATACGGCATGAAAATGAAGTTGAAGGTCAGTTCCTGCGACGCATCGAAGCGGTACGGCGGCAGGGTATCGGGCCCGCAGGAGGCGGTGCCGATGCCGCGGACGTAGCCGTCCAGCGTGACGTAGGTGGTCTTTTCATCGTGCAGGTCCTCGCGGTGGCCCGCCGCGGCGAGCAGTTTCTGCGTGTAGTTGTGCACGTTGAAGGTAAATTTGCGGTCGGACCCGATGATCACCGCGTCGCCCTTGGCGTCGGTCAGGGTCAGCCAGCGGCAGTCGCTGTGATTGCCGTTGTCCTGCGGACGGACGTAGGGTTCGTTCTCGTCCTTGACGGCGGCGGAATACAGCCCCACCGGCGCCTGCAGGTTAAAGTCGGGCAGGTTTTCGCGCGGGCCGCGGCCGAAATAGGTGACGGTATCAAAGCGGCGGTCGGCCTCAAAGGTCAGGCCCAAGAGCGGCAGATCGGGGCAGGTCTCTTTGCTGCCCGGCGCGGGATTGACGCTGACCTCGACGTCCATCGTACCGTCGGCACCGAACAGGTACAGTACGAACGCCGTAAACAGCGCGTCCTCTTTGCCGTACACGGTCAGGAACTTGCTGACGGTGGCGGTGCCGCCGCTGACAGCGGCGCCGATATCCTCCAGCACGATCTTCGGCGCGGTAAGGTTGTGTTTGTCCCACTCTCCGCTCTTATATCCGCGGTCGTTGTCGGTCCAGGCGCGGGCAAAGTTCAGGCGCAGGCCGCCGTGCTCGGCGGGATGCGGGTTGAGCACGCTGACGCCGTTCGCGCGGTAGGAAAGCAGGTCGCCCGTCTTTTCGCAGAAGACAGCCGCGCCGCCCTCATACTTGACAGTCAGCGTTTCGCCGTCGCTGACAACGTCGATCTTGCCCTCGCGCAGCGGGGGCTGCACGAAGCCGGGCTCGCTCAGCGCAAGCTGTTCGCGGGCGATCTCAAAGTCGCCGCAAAGGTACACGACGTTGAGATAGCAGTTCTTGGTTTTGTCGGGCTTGGGCAGGTCGAGCGTAAAGGTCGCGGCTTTGCGCGGGGCGATGTCGGTCATCACACTGCCGCAGGAAGCGACCTCGCCGTCGGCGGTCAGTTCCCAGTACATTTCAACGCCGGCCGACGAACGGAAGTAGTTGGTGTTGAACACGGTCAGGCGGTTGCCGACCAGACTGCGCAGACGCAGGGGGCGGTAAGCGGCCTTCATCTCCCATGCGCCGGTGTGGGGCGTGCGGTCGGGGTACATCAGACCGTCGACGCAGAAACAGCCATCGTGCAGTTTTTCGCCGTGGTCGCCGCCGTAGGTGTAGCGATATTTCGCCTTGTCGTCACGCACGGAGTGGTCCGCCCACTCCCAAATACAGCCGCCCATAAAGATGTCGTCGGAATTGAACAGTTCCATATAATCTTCCAGCGCGCCGGGGCCGACGCCCATGGCGTGGCAGTATTCGCACAGGAAGAAGGGCACCTCGTTGTGGTGCTTGCTGCGCTTGCGGTCGCGGATCTTGGCAAGGTCGTCGGGATGGGTATACATCTCGGAATAGACGTCGTAATGCTGGCGGCGGGTGCGGCACACGCCCTCGTAATGCACGGGCAGGTCGGTGCCGATCTCTTTGAGCATTTTATAGCAGGCGTCCTGGCACTTGTAGCCGTGGCTCTCGTTGCCGAGCGACCACATGGTGATCGAAACGTGACTGCGGTCGCGGTAGTACATACGGCGCACGCGGTCGGTATAGCGCGGGATCCACTTCGGGTTGTGGCTCAGGGCGCCGCCCTCGCAGCCGAGATCCCAGATGCCGTGGGTTTCGATATCCGCCTCGTCCACGACGTACAGGCCGTAGCGGTCGCACAGTTCGAGGAAGGTCGGGTCGGGCGGGTAGTGCGAGGTACGCACGGCGTTGACGTTAAACTCCTTCATCAGTTTGACGTCCTTTTCCAGATCCTCAAACCGCATGGCATAGCCGCGCGTTTCGTGGGTGTCGTGGTGGTTGACTCCCTTGAACTTGATCTTCTGCCCGTTGAAGAAGAAGGTCGTGCCTTTGATCTTCACATCCTTAAAGCCGACGGCTTTGCGGACGCTCATCACTTCGCCGCGTCCCTGCAGGACGGTGACGGTCAGATCGTACAGGCGCGGGATCTCGGCGCTCCACTCCTCGACGTTCAGCCCGGTCAGCTCCGCTTTCGCGCCGTCATTTGCGGCGACGGTCGCGCTTGCCAGCGTCTTGCGCCCGTCTTTGAGGATGTAGCGCACGCGGGTCTTGTCGTCGGCGCCTTTGACGTCGGCCGCCAGCGAAAGTTTGTAGGTGCGGCCCGTCTTATGCGCGATCGCCTCGTAATCCCACAGGAAGGTGTCGCCGTAGCGATACAGCAGCACGTCGCGGAAAATGCCGTTCTCGCGGAACATATCCTGCGCCTCGAGATACGAGCCGGTGCACCACTTGAACACGACGGCGACCAGTTCGTTTTCGCCGTCGGTGAGGTAGTCGGTCAGATCGAACTCAAACGAATTGTGCGTACCCTCGCCGTAACCGACGAAGCGGCCGTTGCAGTACAGATCGAGCCCCGGCGCCACGCCGAGGAAGGTGATAACGTAACGTCCGGCGGGGTTTTTGAGACGGAAGGTTTTGCGATACACGGCGCAGGGAAAATCCTCCGGCAGTTCGGGGGGCTTGACGCCGCTTCCCTTGGGCTGGCCGAACGCGCGTGCGTCGAACCCGTAGGGGCAGTTGATGTAGGCGGGGTCCTCATACCCCGTGCGCTGCCAGGTGCAGGGCACCTGCACGGTGTCGAACTTCTGACGCGCGGTGTCGAGGGTCGCGGGGAGTTTTGATTTTTTGGGGTAATACTTGAAACCCCACTCGCCGGACAGCACCGTCACAAGATCGCTGGTGTAGCGCTCGCTGCGCCAGTCGGCGTTTTCGGCGGCGGCGCGGGTCGCGAACGGGATCGCGTACGCACGCGGCGCAAGCCGGCCGATTTCCTGCGTTTTGAAATCGACGTGGTTGGTTTTGTTCAATGCGTATTTCATAAACTTCCCTCCGTTTACAGGTTACATTCATTGTAGCATATTCTTTCGCCGATTGCGATAGAAATTTGAAATATATTTGAAAACCTAAAAGGAGTATGGTATACTTAAACTGTAATAATTTCGGGTAAAATCGGGAGAGAAGCATGGACGAACGCGTAACGATCAGCGGCACGGTAGAGGACGTCACCTTTCGCAACGACGCCACCGGCTTTGCGGTACTGGAGCTGGACGCCGGCGGCGAGCCGGTGACCTGCGTAGGGGACCTTGCCGACGTGGAGCCGGGCGAGAGCGTGACCATGACGGGCGTGTACGTGACCCATCCCTCGTTCGGCCGCCAATTCAAAGCGGACAGCTGTCTGCGCCGCCTGCCCGAGACCGCCGACCGCATTTACAAGTACCTCGCCTCGGGCGTGGTGCACGGCGTCGGCCCCAAGACCGCCATGAATATTGTCGAGACCTTCGGCGACGACACGCTCGCCGTGCTGGAGCAAACGCCCGAAAAACTGGCCGTGATCCGCGGCATCTCGCCCGAACGCGCCCAACAGATCGGCGCCGAGTTCCGCAGTCAGAACGCCCTGCGCACGGTGATCCTCAGTCTGCAGCAGTTCGGCCTGACGGCGGCGGAGTGTATGCGCGTCTACCGCAAGGTCGGTCTGCGCGCCGCGGACGTTATCAAAGAGAATCCCTACCGCCTGTGCGACCTCGACGTCGGCATCGGCTTTGAACGCGCCGAGCAGATCGCACAGACCCTCGTCACCAAACCCGCGGCGGACTTCCGCACGGGGGCGGGCGTCGTACACGTGCTGCGGCACAACAGTTACGCCAACGGTCACACCTGCCTGCCGCGCGACAAAGTGGTGAAAACCGCCGCCGAATTTCTGAACACCCCGCCCGACGACGTGGATATCGCCATCGACTCGTTCGCCGCGCAGGGGCAGCTGCGCGCCGCCGAACTCGACGGCCGCGAGTTTCTGTTTTTGCCCGACGTCTATCAAGCCGAAAAACGGATTGCCGAGCGCATCGCCCTGTGCGCGGGTTTTCCCCCGCCGCCCAGCCCGAGTCTGCCCGACCAGATCGACGCCATCGAGCGCAAGAACGGCATCACCTATGAGACCGAACAGCGCCGCGCCATCGTCACCGCCGCCAAAAAGGGCCTGTTGATTTTGACCGGCGGCCCCGGCACCGGCAAAACGACCACCATCCGCGGCATTCTGGACGTATTTGAAAAACAAGGGCTTTCCATCGCGCTCGCCGCGCCGACCGGCCGCGCCGCCAAACGGATGGCCGAGGTCACGGGGCGCGAGGCAAAAACCATTCACCGTCTGCTGGAATGCAGCGTTGATAAAGACGGCCGCTTCACCTTCGTACACAATGTCGAGAACCCCCTCCCCTGCGACGCGCTGATCCTGGACGAGGTTTCGATGGTGGACGTGAGCGTGTTCGCAAGTCTGATGGCCGCGCTGCCGCTGGGCTGCCGCCTGGTGCTGGTCGGCGACAGCAACCAGCTCCCCTCCGTCGGGCCCGGCAACGTGCTGCACGACATTATCGACAGCGGCGTGCTGCCGGTGGTGTGCCTGACGCAGGTCTTTCGCCAGGCGCAAAAGAGCAAGATCGTCACCAACGCCCACCGCATCGTCGCGGGCGAAGCGCCCGATCTGGCGAATGCAAGCGACACCGACTTTTTTCACCTCGAGCGTCCGGACGCCGCCACCGCGGCAGAAACCGTCACGGAGCTTGTCACCCTGCGCCTGCCCAAAACGTACGGCTGGAACCCGATGACCGACATCCAGGTCATCTCCCCCACGCGGCAGGGCCCGCTCGGCACGCACGAACTCAACCGCCGCCTGCAGGCCGTGCTCAATCCGCCCGACCGCAAAAAGGTCGAGTTCAAAACACCGCGTCTGCTGTTCCGCGAGGGCGACAAGGTGATGCAGATCCGCAACAATTACGACATCCTGTGGAAATCGGAGTACGAGGAGGGCACGGGCGTTTTCAACGGCGACATCGGCGTGCTGGAGCGGATCGACTTGCACGAGGCGACCTTCCTGATCAACTTCGACGGGCGCAAGGCCGTCATCCCGTCCGAAAACTCCGAGGATCTTGAACTCGCCTATGCCGTCACGGTGCACAAAAGCCAGGGCAACGAATTCAAGGCCGTCGTACTGCCCGCGCTGCGCGTGCCGCAGCCCCTCGCCTACCGCAACCTGCTGTATACCGGCATCACCCGCGCCCGCGAACTGCTGGTCACGGTCGGTACGGCGCGGCAAATCGAAGCAATGGCCGCCAACGACCGCGAAACGCGGCGCTATTCGGCACTGGCGGCCTTTCTGAAGGCGGCGTTCTGATATGGCGTTCAAAGAGACTGCTCTGTGTTTCCTTTTTCCGCGGCGCTGCCGCTACTGCGGCGAGGTCATCGACCTGCGCCGTGAACTCTGCAACACGTGCCGCCCCGACGATTGCCGCATAACGGGCACGATCTGCCCGCGCTGCGGCTGTGAAAAGGCGGCGTGCAACTGCCGCCCCGGCAAGCCGTTTTACGAGCGCGTGGCCGCCCCGTTCTATTACGAGGGCGCCGCCGAAAAGGCGTTGCTGCGGCTGAAGTTCGGCAAGCGTCCCGAGGCCGCCGACGTGCTCGGCGAAGAGATGGCGCGCTGTCTGCGGGAACGGTACGACGGCTATTCGTTCGACGTGTGCACCTACGTCCCCATGACGAAAAAGGGCGTCCGTCAGCGCGGCTTCAACCAGAGCGAACTGCTCGCGCGGGCCGTGGCGGAGCAGGCGAATATCCCAGTGAAAGTCCTGCTGCAGAAGGACTATGAAACGCCCGACCAGCACCGCCTTCGCGCCGTTGACCGCAGCGGCAACCTGCTGGGCGTCTTCTCCGTACCCGAACGCGAGACCGCGGACCTGCAAAACGCCCGCGTTCTGCTGATAGACGACATCAAAACCAGCGGCGCCACGCTGAACGAGTGCGCCAAGACGCTATTGATCGCCGGCGCGGCGGAGGTCTTTTGCCTCACCGCCGCCGTCACACGGCTTCGCCGGGGGCACGACGCCCCCGATATTGCCGACCAATAAAGAATAAGGCAGGTGTTCCTATGAAACGATTCAAGATCCGCAACCCCTACGCGACGGTCGCGGCCTTTTTGGGCGACCCCGCGCACCACTACAAGACCAATCTGCACACCCACTCGACCGTCAGCGACGGCACGGCGGACTATGCGGATATGATCAAAGGCCACTATTACGAGGGGTTCGACATTCTCGCCATGACCGACCACGGCATCATCGGCCGCCCGTGGAACCAAAAGCCGGCCGAGTTGCCGCTCTATTATTTCCAGTACCTTGTCGGCAACAAAAAAACGCCCCTGACGGACGAGGAGTTCGCCGCCATTACCGACGGCACCTACCCCGCCCCCGAGGGCGCGCGCACGCCCGGGCGCGGAATGCACTGCCTGTGCCCCGCCATCGAGCGCAATATGGTCACCTGGACCAAGAGCCACGTCAACGGCTTTTTCGTCACGCGCGGCGAGGGCGACTGGGGCAAAGAGAACGGCTTCCTTTACGCCGTGAAAGACATCGCGGATGAGGGCGGCGTTTCGTTCATCAACCACCCCGGCGACTGGCTGGAGTCCACCCACCACCCCGAGAACGCCACCAAACCCGAGAACGTGCGCTTTTTCGGTGACATTTTCGTGAACTACCCCTCCTGCGTCGGCACCGAGATCTTCAACTACAACGGGCACGACACCAAGAACGACCGCCTGCTGTGGGACGCGCTGCTGCGTTACGTCATCCCCCACGGCCGCAGCGTGTGGGGCTTTGCGAACAGCGACGCGCACAAGCTCAATCAAATCGACACCTCGTTTATGGATTTCATTTTGCCGCAGGACTATTCCGACGCCGTGATGCGCACCGCGATGGAGAGCGGCACCTTCTTCGCCCAGTCGCGGTATGCCGTCAACGAACTCGGCGAGGGCTTTCACGCCGAAGGCCCCCTGCCGCGCGTGACCGCGCTGACGGCCGACGAGGACGCCCAGACCGTTTCCGTCACCGCCGAAAATGCGTCGAAGATCCAGTGGATCGCCGACGGCAAGGTGCTTGCCGAGGCCTCGGCAGAAGGCGGCACGGTCGCGTCCACTTTCTCGCTGACCGACCACGCTGACAACATCAGTTGCTACGTGCGGTTCCAGGTGCTCGGCAAGGGCGGCATCACCGCGAGCCAGGCCATCACCCTTGACGACGGCGCGCTCGAATCGCTGATCATCAAAGACCCCCGCTCCGTCGTGCAGAAGGTCACCGACGAGCGCGAATTCGCCCGCAAAAGCACGCGGCTCTATATCCTGCGGCAGGAGACCGCCCGCAGCCGCGCCCGCAAAAAGGCCCGCAAAGCCGCCGGGAAATAAGGCGCCCGCCCCAACGATACGCCCCGACCGAACCAAGCGTTCGGCCGGGGCGTTGTGTTTGTTACGGAGGCGGCAACGTCACGCGCCAACTGCCCGCGGGGAATTCCCGCACGTTCGCGGCGCGCTGCAGATTGGCGAACGCAAAGCGATCCTCCCAGTCGTGGCCGAGTTCGCCGCGTTTTTTCTGTTCAAAAACCTCGACCTCGTACCCCTGCGCCGCCAGCAAAGCCGCCGCGACAAGGCCGCCGTGACCGGCGCCCGCAACCAAAATCTTTTTCATCCATATTCGCCCCGCTTTCCGGAATCAGTATAGCACGGCGCACGGCCCAAAGTAAAGAATTTTCCGCCACCTCTTGCGCGAACGCCCGCGACGCGGTATACTGTCGGCGGTGATGATGATGAAAAAAACCGTAACAACGAACGTGACGCGCCTGCTGGCCGCCAAAAAGATCGATTTTACCGTGCACGATTACGTCGACAGCGGCGCCGTGGCGGGACAGGACGTCGCGGCCGCGCTCGGCGAAAACCCCGACGACGTGTTCAAGACCCTCGTCACCGTCGGCAAAAGCGGCGGTCATTACGTCTTTGTGGTGCCCGTGGCGAAAGAACTCGATCTGAAAAAAGCGGCCCGGGCCGTCGGCGAAAAGCACGTCGAAATGATCAAGAGCCGCGACCTTCTGCCGCTGACCGGCTACGTTCACGGCGGTTGTTCCCCCATCGGGATGAAAAAGGAACTGCCGACCGTGATCGACGCAAGCGCCGCCGACCGCGAGCGCATCTTTTTCAGCGGCGGCAAGATCGGCTGTCAGGTGGAACTGCGCGTCTGCGATTTGCCCGCCGTGCTGAATTTCCGTTTCGAGTACGTGACGGATTGACACGCACGGTGAATCATCAAGACGTTTTACCAAAATAACAAGAATGTGATGGACACGCGGTTGCAAATATGTTAGCATGATAACCGACGTGTCGATACGGGAGTTGCAACCGAGTTTTAGAGAGAGGTCGTTTGAAAGGGAGTTCCATGAAAACAAACAGTTTCGCGAAAAAGTATATCGGCGATCGGGCGTTCTACAAGCGTCTGCTCGCCGTTGCCGTGCCGATCATGGTGCAGTCGGGAATCACGAATTTTGTCAGCCTGCTCGATAACATTATGGTCGGCAGGATCGGCACCGAACAGATGAGCGGCGTTGCGATCGTCAATCAGTTGATTTTCGTCTTTTATCTCTGCTGCTTCGGCGGGTTTGCGGGCGCGGGCATTTTCACGGCGCAGTACTATGGGGCTAAGGATAACGAGGGCGTCCGCCACACCTTCCGCTACAAACTGTGGATGGGCTTTGTTCTGACGCTGGCGGCGCTCGGCATCTTCCTGTTTTTCGGCAAAAACCTGATCTCGCTGTATTTGCAGGGCCGGGACGACGGCGGCGACCCCGCCGCGGCGCTCGCGTTCGGCGGCAGTTATCTGAACATCATGCTGGTTTCCCTGCCCGCCTTTGCGCTGGTGCAGATCTATGCCAATACGCTGCGCGAATGCGGCGAAACCGTTGTGCCGATGCGCGCGGGGATCTGCGCCGTGGTGGTGAACCTTGTATTCAACTACCTGCTGATTTACGGCAAATTCGGTTTTCCGGAAATGGGCGTAAAAGGCGCCGCGATCGCGACCGTGCTGTCGCGCTTTGTGGAATTGACGGTGGTGGCGGGTTGGACGCACCGGCACAAAGAAAAATGCCCCTATATCAAGGGCATTTACAGAACGCTGCGCGTGCCGCTTACGCTCGTCAAAAAATATTTCGTAACGGGCTCGCCCCTGCTGGTCAACGAAGCGCTGTGGTCCGCGGGGATGGCAATGCTGGTGCAATGCTATTCCGTGCGCGGGCTGAACGTCGTTGCCGCCCAAAACATATCCAACACCGTTTGCAACGTCTTTAACGTGGTTTTCTTTGCCATGGGCGACGCGATCGCCATCATCATCGGCCAGCATCTGGGCGCCCGGGAATACGGCAAGGCAAAGGACGAAACGAGGAAGATCATCGCATTTTCGATCTTCGTAGCGACGCTGGTGGGGATCGCGATCGCTTCCACGTCGCACCTGTTCCCGATGATTTACAATACCACGGACGAAGCCAAAAAGATCGCCGCACAGTTTTTGATCGCGCAGGCGATCTTCACGCCGCAGATCGCGTTGCTGCACACCTCCTATTTCACGCTGCGCTCCGGCGGCAAAACCGTGATCACCTTCCTGTTTGACAGCGTGTTTATGTGGGTCGTGAGCGTGCCCGTGGCGTTTATACTGAGCCGGTTTACGGATCTGTACGTAATATGGATCTACGTGGCCCTGCAGATGGCGGACTGGATCAAATGCGTCATCGGCGTGACACTTGTGAAAAAGGGCGTATGGATGAACAATATCGTATCCGATTAAGCGCGAAACGAAACAAAAAAAGACCATACGGGAGTATTGCTACTCTTGTATGGTCTTTATTGTTGCGGTTTATCGGCCGATCATTTCAGGAAGCCGTTGATGATTTGTTCCTCGGCCTCCTGTTCGGTCAAGCCAAGCGTCATCAGCTTCGTCAACTGGTCGCCGGCGATCTTGCCGATGGCGGCCTCGTGGATGAGCTGCGCGTCGATGCAGTTGGCCTCGAGGGACGGGACGGCGAGGATCTTGCCGTCGTCCATAATGATCGAATCGCACTCGGTATGGCCGCTGCAGGCGGCGTTGCCGATGATCTGCAGATCCAGTTTTTGGTACGAGTGATCGCGGGCGACGCCGCGGCTGACGACGTCGGCGCTCGACCCGTCGCCGTTCAGCGCCACGCTGTAATCGCTGACGGCGCGCTGTACGCCATGGGTCATCAGACGTTCGCGCAC
>CADBON010000019.1 GCA_902796315.1 Oscillospiraceae bacterium
CAAGAATGCGACGTCGTTCACCTCATCGACGGGGAGAACGGGGTTGGTATTGCCCGGCTCACAAAGGTCGCCCAGAAAAAGGTACATCCGGTCGTTTTCAAACGCAACCTTTGCCTCGGGCGCCGAAACGGTCTGACGTTCATCGGACGCGTCGCCGAACGCATAAAAACGATCGTCGTCAACCACTTCATAACCAGCCGGGTCGTTAAAATCAACCTCGGGACTGTCGTCTTCAAAGAACGAGTTAGCCGCCCCCATAATAACAGCGGACAAAAAGTAGATTGCTATGATGACGGTTACGATAATTGCGGCTTTCTTTTTACCGTCAACGGGCGCCTTCACGGGACGTCGCGGCTGTGCCATCGGGCGGGGCTGTGCCGACGGCGTATAGGCAACCGCGGGCGCGTGGTCGTTGTGACGACCGCCGTTGCCGTAGGGGTCGGTGTTTACGGGCTGTCCGTTATTGACACGGGTATAGCGCGACACGTCCGAACTGTCGTGACAGCCGCACACCTGCTTCGACGTGGCAATGGCGCCGCAATGGGGGCAAAAAACGTCTTTGGACTCGGGAAAGACTTTCCCGCAGCTTTCGCAGCGTCTCATGGTTTCTCCTTTCCGTCAGCGGCGCAGCCGTCAGTGGATCTCGACCTCATGACCGGTGCGCGCACTCTCGTAAATCGCGTCTAAAATCTTCATCAGCACAACGCCGTCCTCGGCGGGCGCGCGGCAAGGCGTGCCGTTGAGAACGCAGTCCACAAAGTGGTCGATCTCACGGCAGAACAGACCGGTGAACGAGAGACCTGTATCTTCGTCAAAGCTCTCGTTGATAAGATAGCCATTCTCGTCCGTGAAAATTTCCACCTGCGGGTCAAGTTTGGCGCCGGCCTTCGTACCGAAGAGTTGAATGTTGCCCTCCGGCTTTTTCAGGTTCAGCGAAAACGCCGCTTCGACCGAAAGCACAAGGCCGTTGTCAAAACGTACAAGAGCGGTGGCAAGATCCTCGACGTCGCAGATGTCATTCGCACCGGCAGAAACGCTCGTATAGCCCTTCTGCGCCTTGATATTCGGACGGTTATACAGTTTTTGGAAGGTGGCGCCGTAAGCGGAAACCGGCTTCGGCAGGCCGCAGAGGTAACGCACAAGGTCGATCACGTGCACGCCAAGATCGATCAGCGGACCGCCGCCGGAACGGCTCTTGTCGCCGAACCAGCCACCGGGGTTGCCGTTGCGGCGCAGGTACGTCGCTTTGGCATAGTAAATATCGCCGAACTTGCCGCTCTCCATAAAATCCTGAACGACGCGGCAGTCGTTACCGAAACGGCGTACGAAGCCGATTTCGAGAAGACGGCCGTTTTTATCGGCGGCGTCCTTCATCGCCTGCGCTTCGGCGGCGTTAAGGGCCATCGGCTTTTCGCAGATGACGTCTTTGCCGGCGTTCAGCGCCGCGATGGTGCACTCGGCGTGCGCGGCGTTCCACGTGGTAACGCTGACGATGTCGATCTCAGGCAGGGTGCACAGCATTTCATCCTTATCGGTAAAGCAGCGCTCGGGCGGAATGTGATACTCCTGTGCGCGTTTTTTGAGCTGCTCGGGGTCAATGTCGCAGAACGCGTACAGCTCGACGTTGGGATTGGCGAGATAGCCGCGGATATGCTCCTGTGCGATGTTGCCGACGCCGATGACGGCCGCTTTCAGAATTCTCATAACAAAGTCCTCCTAATGGATTATAGTCTCTGTCTCTATGATAGCATTTTCGGCAAATTTTTCAATAGTTTTATAGACAGAATTTCGATTACGGTGTATAATTTATATTTGAATAAACGATAGAAAAGAGTGTCGTTATGAGTTACCTTTTTGAAATGCACCTGCACGACAGCGAAGTCAGCCGCTGCAGCCCGACCCCCGCGGCACAGTCCGCCGAAATGTACTGTGCCGACGGCCGGTACGCCGGCGTTGTCGTCACCAACCACCTGAGCCAATACACCTACGAAGCAAAGCGCTTCGCAGACTTCACCTGGGCCGACAAGGTCGAATATTTCTGGAACGGGTACGAGGCGTTTAAAGAAGCCGCCGGCGATCGGCTGGTCGTTTTGCCGGGGATGGAACTGCGGTTTTACAACTCGCTGAACGATTACCTTGTTTACGGCGTGACCCGCGAGTTTTTAGACTCGCACGGCGATCTGATGGCGATGAATCTCAAAAGTTTTGCCGAACTTGCGCACGAAAACGGCATGGTGATCGTGCAGGCGCACCCCTTCCGCCGTCACATGGAGATTTCGGATTGGAAAGTCCTTGACGGATACGAAGTATTTAACGGCAACCCCCGTCACTGGTCCAACAACGAATTTGCCGCGGAATGGGCAAAAGCGCACCGTGCGAAAATCGTGACCTCGGGCAGCGATTTTCACGAGCCGGAGGACCTGGCGCACGGCGGCATCTTCTTTGAGAACCCCATAACCGACAACGAAGACCTTGTGCGCGAACTCCTCGCGGGGCGCTACACGCTCCACACCCCCGATTTCGAGCACACAAACGAAGAATAAGCCGCACAAATCAAAAGCAGTTTCATCACACGGATGAAACTGCTTTTTTCTTATCTGTCAAACGCCGACCACGCGGGTGATCTCGGCTTTCAGTTCATTGGCGCCCGTCCCCTTTTCGGCGGAAAACGGAAGCAGAAACAGGTCGGGGCCGAACTCCGCCAGTTCTTCGCGCAGGCCTTCGCTTCGGGCGGCGAACTCGGTTTTGTTAAGTTTGTCGCACTTGGTCGCCGCGACCAAAAACGGAACGCCCGTATCGCGCAGATACCGCATCATCAAATAATCGTCCTCGGTCGGCTTGTGGCGCATATCCACAAGCTGCACGACAAGGCGTATCTGGCGTCCCTGCGCGAAATACCCCTCCATCATCTCGGCCCAGCGACGTTTTTCGCCCTTGGCGACCTTGGCGTAGCCGTAACCGGGCAGATCCACCACGCGCACGTCGCCGCAGCGGTAAAAGTTAATGGTGATGGTCTTGCCGGGAACGGAGGAAACGCGCGCCAGATTCTTACGGCCGAACAGCCGGTTGAGCATAGAGGACTTGCCGACGTTCGAGCGGCCGGCAAAAACGACCTCGGGCAAGTCGGAGGGCGGGATCTGCCGCAGCGTACCGAAAGCGGCCTCAAAGACAGCGTCCTGGAACTTCATCTCATTCCTCCGCGCAGTACACGCCGCTTTCACGCTCCGACCGTTTGGTCGGGGGCGCGTTTTTCTTTGCGTCGCGGCGGGCCGATCCGACGTGTTTCGGGCGGTCAAGCGCAATTTCCAGCACCTCGTCAAGCGAAGTCACGGGAATAAACTCCAGATGACTCTTCACCGTATCGTTGACCTTTTCAAGGTCGGGCAAATTATCTTCCGGAATAATCACGGTCTTCATCTTGTTGCGGTATGCCGCCGTCGCCTTTTCACGCAGGCCGCCGATCGGAAGGACCCTGCCGCGCAGGGTGATCTCGCCGGTCATGGCAACGTCCTTGACAGCGGGGATGCCCGTCAGCGCCGACACGAGCGACGTGGTCATCGTCACGCCGGCGGAGGGGCCGTCCTTGGGCGTGGCACCCTCGGGAACGTGGATGTGAATATCGCACGTTTTATAGAAATCGGGATCGACGCCGAGTTCGTCGGAGCGGCTGCGAACGTACGTGATAGCGGCCTTGGCGGACTCTTTCATCACGTCGCCGAGCGAACCGGTCAGTTCCAGTTTGCCCGTACCGGCGGGAACGGCGGTCTCGATCTGCATCATCACACCGCCGACGGACGTCCAGGCGAGGCCGTTTGCGACCCCGACCATATCGTTAAAATCAAACTCTTTGCCGCGGTACTTCGGTGCGCCGAGGTACTCCGCCAGCGTGTCGGGCGTGACGCGGATCTTTTCGGTACAGCCATCGGCGATTTTGACGGCGGCCTTGCGCAGCACCTTTGCGATCGCACGATCCAGCGAGCGAACGCCCGCCTCGCGCGTATAATCGGCGATCATGGCGCGGATAGCGGCGTCGGTGAAGACGAGCGTCTTATTGGTGATCCCGAGATTCTTCAATTGACGCGGGATCAGGTGCTTTTTGGCGATGCTGAACTTATCCTCGGACGTGTACGAAGTGAGTTCGATAACATCCATACGATCATACAGCGGGCCGGGAATGCGGCTTTCATCATTGGCGGTCGTGATAAACAGCACCTTGCTCAAATCGAACGGAACGTCGATATAATGATCGGTAAAGGTGTTGTTCTGTTCACCGTCAAGTACCTCAAGCAGAGCCGACGCCGGGTCGCCCTTGTAATCGTCGCCAAGCTTGTCGACCTCGTCGAGAAGGATGAGCGGATTGGCGGTTTCCGCCTGTTCGATGGCGGTGATGATACGGCCGGGCATGGCGCCGATATAGGTGCGGCGGTGGCCGCGGATCTCGGCCTCGTCGTGAACGCCGCCGAGCGAAATGCGCACGTATTTGCGGCCGAGCGCTTCGGCCAGCGATTTTGCGATAGATGTCTTGCCGACGCCGGGCGGACCGACAAGACACAGGATCTGCGCGTTTGCGTCGGGAGCCAGCCGTTTGACGGCGATCAGTTCGAGGATACGCTCTTTGACCTCCTGCAGGCCGTAATGATCACGTTCGAGGATCTTGCGCGCCTTATCAATATCGAGCGAATCTTCCGTATACACGCCGAACGGCAGCGCGATCACGCGCTCCAAATAGGCGCGCGCAACGTTCGCCTCGGGACTGCCGGGGCTGGTTTTGCCGAAACGGGTACACTCGTCCAGCAGTTTCTTTTTGGATTTCTCGTCGATCGGCAGGGCCTGGATCTTGTCGCGGAAGCGGATGCTTTCGGCTACGGTGTTGTCCTCCTCGCCGAGTTCGCCGGAAATCGCCTTGATCTGCTCGCGCAGGTAATAATCCCGCTGGTTTTTATCCATGCGGTCCTGGACTTTATCCTCGATTTTATTTTCGAGTTTGAGCAGTTCGGTTTCACGCGAAAGCACGTTGCACAAGAGTTCCGCGCGGCCGACAATGTCGGTTTGCTCCAATATCGCCTGCTTGTCCTCGGGCGGGAAATCGCAGTTGGCGGCAATAACGTCGGTCAGATCGGCCAGCGTCTTTTCGCCCGAAACACGGAAGACGAATTCACGGTCAAGCGACTGGATCGCCTCGGCGTAATCTTCAAAAAAGCGCTTCAAACTGCGCGACAACGTATAGACGTAATCGTCGCGCACGTCGAACGGGAGCGTGTCAAAAAGGCGCTCGGCCACGGCGCGCAGACTGGGGCGCTCGCGCAGAGCGGAAGAAATATGAACGCGGAACAATCCCTCGAGGACAATGTGGAGATTGTCCGTACGGGGGATTTTGAGAATCTGTTTGATTTCACCGACGACGCCGACGTCATACAGATCGTCAAAGCCGGGGTCGTCGTTCGTTACGTCCTTCTGCAGAAGCAGAATGACGCGGCGGTTTTCGCTGTTGACGGCGGAACGCACGGCGATCAGATCTTTGCGCGATTCCACCTCAAACCCGAGCGTCATGCCCGGGAAGAACACCACGCCCCTCAACGGAAGGACGGGCAGCGTGTAAAAGTTTTCGGGGGTCGTTTTCATGGTTTTCCTTTCACGGACCGTTAACCGGCCTCTTCCGAACCTTTCGGTCTGCGAACCAAAATCGGCTCGCTTGCGCCGTCGACCACGTCGGCGGTAATACGGACGATCTCGACCGTAGGATCGGACGGTACGCTGTACATCACGGGCAGCAGGGTCTTTTCCAAAATGGAGCGCAGACCGCGCGCACCCGTTTCTTTTTCAATGGTCAATTCCGCCACACGGCGAACGGCCTCATCGGTAAAGTCAAGGGTCACGTTGTCCATTTTGAACAGACTCTTGTACTGCTTGAGCAGCGCGTTTTTCGGCTGGGTGATAATGTTGACGAGCGCGTCCACGTCAAGACTCTGCAGCGAGGTAATGACGGGAATACGCCCGACAAGCTCGGGAATCAGTCCGAAACGCACAAGATCCTGCGGGATGACCTTTTGAAAGAGGTCCATCGAACTGAGTTCTTTTTTGGAGTGAACCTCGGCCCCAAAGCCCAGCACGTTTTTGCCGACGCGCTCTTCGATAATCTTTTCCAGTCCCGAAAAAGCGCCGCCGCAAATAAAGAGGATCTCGGACGTGTCGATCGGAATAAACTCCTGCATCGGGTGCTTACGTCCGCCCTGCGGCGGCACGTTGGCGACCGTTCCCTCCAAAATTTTGAGCAGCGCCTGCTGCACGCCCTCGCCGCTGACGTCGCGGGTGATGGACGTATTTTCGGATTTGCGGGCGATCTTGTCGATCTCGTCGATATAGATGATGCCGCGCTGTGCGCGTTCCACGTCGTGGTCAGCGGCCTGGATCAGGCGCAGCAAAATATTCTCAACGTCTTCACCGACGTAGCCGGCCTCGGTCAGCGTTGTGGCGTCGGCGACGGCGAACGGCACGTCAAGGATGCGCGCAAGCGTAGAAGCCAAAAGCGTTTTGCCGACGCCGGTCGGGCCGAGCAGCAGCACGTTGCTTTTACCGATCTCGACGTCGCTCGCCTGCTTGGAATAAATGCGCTTATAGTGGTTATAAACGGCAACGCTTAAAACCTTTTTCGCCTCTTCCTGGCCGATGACGTATTCATCCAGTATCTCTTTGATTTCCTGCGGCTTTTTCAGTTTCTTGGGCGGTTTCTGCGGCACGGCCTTATGCACGACCGCGGGTGTGCCCTCGATGATATCCATGCACAGATCCACGCACTCGTCGCAGATATACACGCCGGGGCCGGAAATCATTTTGGTCACTTGATCCTGCGATTTGCCGCAGAATGAGCAGTGGACCTTCTTCTCTCTCTCTTCGTCTTTAGCCAAAACTGTACCTCCGTCGGGTGTTGTCAGCGTTTTTCGATGACCTTATCCGCAAGTCCGTAAGCAACGGCCTCCTCCGCGTTCAGCCAGTTGTCGCGGTCGGTATCGGCCGTGATCTGCTCCAGCGGTTTGCCGGTATTCTCGGCAAGGATCTTGTTGAGGCGTTCTTTGGTCTTTTGGATGTGCTCGGCGGCGATTTGAATTTCGGTCGCCTGGCCCTGGGCTCCGCCGAGGGGCTGATGGATCATCACTTCGGCATTGGGCAGAATGTAGCGTTTGCCCTTGGCGCCCGCCGCAAACAGGAAGGCGCCCATCGAGGCGGCCATGCCCATGCAGATGGTGGAAACGTCGCACTTGATATACTTCATCGTGTCGTAGATTGCAAGACCGGCGGAAACGCTGCCGCCCGGGCTGTTGATATAGAAGCTGATGTCCTTTTCGGGATCCTGCCCTTCAAGATACAGCAGTTCCGCCACGATAACGCTGGCGGTGGCGTCGTTGACCTCTTCTGACAAAACGATGATGCGATCGTTCAAAAGACGGGAATAAATGTCATAGGAGCGTTCACCACGGTTGGTTTGCTCGACTACATAGGGAATCAGCGGCATAAAATGACCTCCTTATCGGTTGAATCGTTTGAAGTATTGACGCGGAATTGCGGGTTATGCAACCCCGTTAGGACGCAAACCGCCGCAGGCGAACGGACGACTGCAGCGGTATGGTATTGCAAAAGGGTTTATTCGGCCTTATCTGCCTTTTTCGCAGCCGGTTTCTTGGCAGCCGGTTTCTTTTCCGCAGGGGCTTTCGCCTCGTCTTTTTTCGCGGTGGCTTTCTTGGCGGGCGCCTTCTTTTCGGCAGGCGCTTTCTTTTCGGCAGGGGCTTTTTCAGCGGTCTTCTTGGCGGCCGTCTTCTTTTCGGCGGGCGCTTTCTCGGCCTTGGGCTCCGCTTTCTTCTTGGCGGGTTTCTCTTCGCCGGCGTCGGCCTTTTTGGCCTTCGGCGCGGTCGCCTTGGCATTCTCTTTGACAAGATCCATGGCCTTGCGAACGGTAAGGTCGGCTCTGACGTCGTCCTCGGAAACGACCTTCTTTACGTCCTCAAGTTTCATGTTATAGGCCTCGACGTACTTATTGAGTTCGTCCTCGACCTCTTTGTCGTCGGCTTCAAGTTTCTCAAGTTCGACGATCTTTTCAAGAGCAAGGCGAAGCTTGACCTGGTGAAGAGCGCCCTCTTTGTAATTGTCGCGCAGATCCTTTTCGGTCATGCCGGTGTACTGCAGGTAGGTATGAAGATCCAGACCCTGCGAACGCAGACGGTAGGCGAACTCGTTGACCTGGCTGTCGGCCTCGCGGTCGACCATGACGTCGGGGATCTCGCCCTCGACGTTCTCGACAAGCGCCTGCATCAAGCCGGACTCAAACCCTCTGTCGGCGGCTTCTTCGCGGCGTTTTTTGATCTCTTCCTCAACGCTCTTTTCATACTCGGCAACGGTGTCGAACTCGCTGACGTCTTTCACGAACTCGTCGTCATAGACGGGCAGTTCTTTCTTGGAGAGTTTGTTGAGTTTGATTTTGAAAACAACGGCCTTGCCGGCAAGCGATTCTTCGCCGTAATCCTTCGGGAACGTGACGTCGATGTCGAACTCTTCGCCGACGTTATGGCCGACGACCTTCTCTTCAAAACCGGGAATGAAACTGCCGGAACCGAGTTCCAGGTCGTATCCCTCACCTTTGCCGCCGTCAAACGGGGCGCCGTCAAGGAAGCCCTCAAAGTCGATGTTGGCGGTATCGCCGGTTTCAGCGGCGCGGTCGTCGATATCGACAAGCTTGGCATCCTTTTCAAGTGCGCGGTCGATCTCGGCCTTGATGTCGGCCTTGGTGACCGTGACCTTTTCTTTTTCGGCGGTCAGACCTTTGTACTTTTTCAGCGTGATCTCAGGTTTGACGGTGACCTTGAACTTGACGGTAAAGCCGTTGTCGTTCAAGTCGGTGATCTCGGCGTCAAACGGGTCGGAAACGGGAGAGATGCCCGCCTCTTTAACGCCCTCTTCATACATGGTCGGGAAGGCCTCGTCAATGGCCTCGTTCCAAAAGACCTCTTTGCCGTAATACGACTCGATCATGTGCTTGGGGGCTTTCCCCTTGCGGAAACCGGGAACGTTGTATTTACCCTTGGTTTTGTTGTACGCTTTCAGAACTGCCGCCTTGAAAGCGTCGCCCTCAAGCGTCAGCTCGAGTTCGCAGGTATTCGTCTCGGTTTTGTTGCAGGATTTCAGACTCATGGGAAAAACATCCTTTCGTTTTTGGTGGGAATGAAACTGTGCCATTATAGCACATAGTTTTTCAGAATTCTACTGTTTTTTAAGAAATTTATAGTTAAGTCACATTTTCGGTACACTCTCGCCCACATAAAGCGGCAGCGGACAAAACGCAAGATGGTCGGCCGAAACGAGCGTGTAGTGAATGCCGCCGGCGGTAAAATCGGCGTTCTCGGGGGAAACAAAGCCGTGGAGATGACCGAAATAACAGCGTTCGATGCCGAACTCGTTCAACACGTCGACGATCTCGCGGCAGGTCCTGCCCTGTGAAACAGGCGGGTAATGTAAAAAAGCGATCGTTTCGTCAGCAAGGGTTTGCGCCTCTTCCAACGAACGGCGCAAGCGGCCCGCCTCGCGCAAGATGACCAGTTCCGCATCGGGGGAATTGTCGTCGAAAAACCAGCCGCGCGTTCCGGCGACGGCCTTTCCCTCAACGGCGTATGCACAGTTAAACAACAGACGCAGCGAATCAAAGCCGTTGTCAGCAAAAAACGCCTTCATTTTGGAAACCGTGTTCCACCAGTAATCGTGATTGCCTTTGAGCAGGATCTTTGTGCCGGGAAGTTCATTGAGGAACGCAAGGTCGGTCTTTGATTCATCCAGGGACATCGCCCAAGACAGATCGCCGGGAAGGATCACCGTATCGTCGGGCGTAACGCTCGCGCTCCAATTTTCTCGAAGGCGTTCGACGTAGTTTTCCCAACCGCGGAACTTGTCCATCGGCTTGTCCGACGCGAGGGAAAGATGCAGATCACCGATAGTAAAGACGGACATAAACTTCCTTTCTCAGATGCCGAGCATATCGAACACGACCTGCGGCATGGCGTCGCGGTCGGCCGCGCCGCTGAAACGCACGGGTTTGCCGCGAAGCGACAACAACTGCGGCGGGGCGCTAATGCCCGTCAACCGCTCGATCGCCTCGACAGCGACAAACTCGTCGGCGGCCGTAGTCCCGTTCAACGCGGAAAGTACGGCACCGGGGAACTTGAAAGGCGAAGCGGTGGAAGCAACGACGGCGGGCGTGCTGTCGCCGGTACGCTCCAAATATTCGTTCAACACGCGCAGTGCCACGCCGGTGTGCGTATCAGGCAGATAGTCAAACCGACGGTAGGTGTCGGCGATGGTCTGTTTGGTGGCGGCGTCGTCGCAGAAACCGCCGACGAAAATTTCGCCGAGTTTTGCGCGAACGTCGTCGCTGACCGTGTAGCGTCCCTCGGCCGCAAGAGAGGCAAACCAACCGCGAACGGTGGCGGGATCTTTGCCGCACAGCAGATACAGAAGACGCTCAAGGTTGCTGGATATCAGAATATCCATCGACGGTGAGATCGTCGTATAAAAATGACGGTTGCGGTCATAAGTGCCGGTCGCAAGGAAGTCGGTCAGCACGTTGTTGGCGTTGGACGCGCAGATCAGTTTTTTGACCGGCAGTCCCATTTCACGGGCAAAATACGCGGCAAGGATGTTGCCGAAATTGCCCGTGGGCACAACAATATTGATGGCGTCGCCAAACGGCACGGTGCCGGCGTTGACCATATCGCAGTAGGCAGAAACGTAATAGACGATCTGCGGCGCAAGCCGGCCCCAGTTGATGGAGTTTGCGGAAGAAAACACGAGGTCGTTCGCACGGAATTTTTCAAGGATTTCGGGGTTGGTGAAAATGGCCTTGACGCCGTTCTGCGCGTCGTCAAAATTGCCGCGGATGGCGCACACGCCGACGTTGCCGCCCTCCTGCGTGGTCATCTGCAGTTTCTGCATGGCGCTGACGCCATCCTCGGGATAAAAGACAAGAATGCGCGTGCCGGGCACGTCGCGGAAACCTTCAAGCGCCGCTTTGCCCGTATCGCCCGAGGTGGCGACCAAAATGACGATTTCTTTATGATCCAGGTTTTTGGCGGCCGAGACGGTCAGCAGATGCGGCAGCATCTGAAGCGCCATGTCCTTAAACGCGCAGGTCGGGCCGCGGAACAATTCGAGCACGCTGACGGTGCTGTCGAGTTTCACGACGGGAGCGACCTCCGGCGAAGCGAACTTATGACCGGCGTACGCATTCTCGACGCAGTCGTTCACTTCATCGGCCGTAAAATCGCAGAGAAATTTCCCGAGCACGTGCTTGGCGCGCTCGCGATACCCCACGCTGCAGAGGGTGCGCAGTTCGTCAGCGGAAAATGCCGGTATCTCTTCGGGCAGATAAAGCCCGCCGTCCGGCGAAATGCCGTCGGTAATCGCTTTGGAGGCGGTTACGTGAACACCGCCGTTTCTCGTGGACGTATACAGCAAACAGATCACTCCCCTAAAAAACTACACTATATATTAACAAAGGCAGCGTCTGTTGTCAAGGAAAAACAGCGGCTCCGGCCGGGCGAACGTCAGCCCGTGCAGAGCGCGCGCGCAAGCCGCTGAAGCATCCCGAAAAAGCTTAGTTTCGCAACAGGACCGCAGGGCTTGAGCGGCAGTTTTCGCACCGTCTCCCCTGCCAGCGTGACAGTCAGCGTGCCAAGCGTTTGATCGGCAAGGACGGGCGCCTCAACGCTGTCGTCCATTTCAACGGTGATCCCTACGCTGCTCTCCTGCCCCTTTTTCACAAGCAAGGGCGCAAGTTCCGGCACGGGCACGGCGACACTGTTTTGCTCGCCGCCGAGAACGGATACGGGATGAAACAGCGTTTCGTCCACGGGCGGAACGACGGTGGTATAGGTTGCAAAGCCGTAATTGAGCAGGGCCTTGGCGGTGTCAAACCGCGCCTTGCTGCTGCCGCTGCCCATAACGACGGCGATCAGATGCAGCCCCTCCCGCTCGGCGGATGCCGAAACACAGCAGCCGGCTTTTGAGGTCGTTCCGGTTTTCAGACCGGTCGTGCCCTCGTAAAAGCGCACCAGTTTGTTGGTATTCACAAGTTCGGTCGCGCCGTCGCGAAGCGAGTCCATCCACACCGTGCTGTATTTGCGCACAATCTCATGCCCCAGCAGGGCGCGGCTCATCAGCGCAACGTCGCGGGCGGTGGTCAGATGGTCGGTCACGTCGTCGTCCAGACCCGTCGGGTTGCAGAAGTGCGTGTTCTTCATCCCGAGTTCCTTCGCGCGATCGTTCATCGCTTGCACAAAGGCCTCCTCACTGCCGCTGACGTACTCGCCGAGAGCGGTCGCGGCGTCGTTGGCGCTGCCGATGACCGTCGCGCGCAGCAATTCGTCCACCGTCATCTGCTCGCCTTCTTTGAGCCAGATCTGCGACCCGCCCTTCGATACGGCGTTGGACGAGGCGGTAACCGTGTCGGTCAGCGCGATCTTGCCGCTGTCAAGCGCTTCAACGACCAGCAGGATGGTCATGATCTTCGTCACGCTTGCCGGGTACAGCGGCGTGTCGGCGTTGTGTTCAAGCAACACGGTTCCGCTCGCGCAATCCATCAGCACGGCGGCCTTGGCGTCCACCGCCACGGGCAGATCGGCGTTGGCGTTCGCCTGTGCGTTTTCGACGTTGATAGAGGCGGCGACCCCTGCGGGCAAGTCCTCCTGCTCACGGACGGTCTGCGCGGCAAGGGGCGACACGCACAGACAAATCGCCAACACACAGGACAGCAATACGGAACTAAAAGATTTCATTGTCATCACTCCCCTGCAAGATATGACGGCAAGACGCAAAAAAGAACGGCCCACTTGATCGTGAGCCGTTGCAAAAAACGTATTATCGAGCGATGAGGCAAGTCCAGCCGCCGCTGTCGCGACGTTCGGCAACGGTAAGTCCCGCCCGCCGCAGGCCATCGGTCACTTCCTGCGCCCGCTCGGTCAGAATTCCCGAGGCGACAAACGCGCCGCCCGACGCCAGAAAGCGCGGTACTTGGGGCGCAAAAAGCAGAATGACGTCCGCGACGATGTTGGCAACAACAAGCGAAAAACGCCCGTCAACCTTGTCGGCGAGGTCGCCACACACAAAGCGAAGCCGCGGCTCTTCAAAACCGTTGCGAAGACCGTTTTCACATGCCGTTTTGACGGCGACGGGATCGATATCCACACCGACGGCGCTATCGGCACCAAGCAGCAGCGAAGCGATCGCCAAAATACCGCTGCCACAGCCGAGGTCGAGCACGGTATCGCCGGGTTTGACAAGCCGGTCGAGTTCTTCCAAGCATAGGCGTGTGGTATCGTGCGTACCCGTACCGAATGCGGCGCCCGGTTCAAGATGCAGGATTTTGCGCGAGGTTTGCGGTTCTTTCTCCCACGTCGGGCAGATCAGCAAACGCGAGCCGACTTCGGTCGGTTTGAAATACTGCTTCCAGGTATTGGCCCAATCCTCTTCACGGCAGAGGTCGGTGGTAATCTCATAACCAATCCCCTCGGCGGTCAGCCGCTCGGTCAAAAACGCGACCGTCTCGGCCGGGTTGCCGTCAAGATAAAGGTGTAGAACGCTGTGCGTGCGGTCTTTGGCAAGCAGCGTTTCGTCGATCAGGTCGATATGGGCGATTTCACGCGCCGCCTCTTCCAGATCGCGGTAATCTTCCAGATAAAAGCCCCACGGCACAGCCATTTCGGCAACGGCCGCCGCACGGTCGGTGTCCGCCGCGGCGACGGTCACGCATACTTCCGTGTAATCCATCAGTACTTATTATGCACGTGCTCGGCAAAGCACAGGCAGTTTTCAATGGCGAGTTCCGTGCCGTCGTCCAAAACCGCTTTACCGTTCATACGGCCGAAGACCTGATGCTGGTCGGAAACGATGAACTTGAAATCCAGCTTGGCGGCGCGGTCAAGAATGGGGGTGAAATCCATCTCAAAACGGCCGTCCGAGGAGGTGAACGTCCACGGGTCGGTATAGGACGTGGACGGGATATTGAACGTCACGTCGTCGAGTTTATGGCACTTGCCGTCATAAAACAGCATATTCTCGCTGGCGGCGGTCGTGTCGCCGAAGCCGTAGCCGATGTTGAAGCCGAAGGGCTTGCCGTTTACGGTGCAGTTGCCGCTGCCCCAGAACCAGGTGTTGTCATAGGTCCACACGCCACGGCCCCAGTCGAGGGTGCCGTAATCGGTCTCGGGGTCAAAGACATAGGTCTTGCCGTCAAACTCAACGGTGCCGCTGGCGCGCATGCAGTTGATTTTTTGATTGTAGTAGAAGGCGGTGTTCTTTTCTTTCCACGGGGTCGCGATGACCATGGTATCCATCGGCGGCTGGGCGAGAGAAATGTCGCACTTCAGCGTTTTGCCGTCCATGAAGTTTTTGAAATCACAATGAATGTTGCGCTGACCGTGAGCAAGTTTATAGCTCATCTCCAGCCGGTCTTTTTTGACGTACACGACGTCGCCTTTGTCGGAACTGGAGGGCATATGCAGTTTGCCCATCGGGAAGGCGTCGAGAATTGTCTCGGTATGCTCCCACGGCTTGTCGCCCAGATCCAGGAACGACGCCGACTGCAGGCCGACGTAGCCGTCGTCCGACAGCGTGAACGCCACGGCAAAATTGGACGAGGGAGACACGACGAGATAATAGTCCCACTCTTTGATGCGGAACTTCGGGGCCTTGATCGCGCGGCGGTCGTAAACCTGGATCAGACTTTTGGACCAGCCCGGCTCACGCAGCGAGCCGTCGTCTTTCAACAAACGCTGGGCTTTGGTAACTTCATGGTTCCTCATGATTGTTCCTCCTTCGTTTCATCGGCCATCAGGGACGCACGCGGGCTGACGTCCGTACGGCCGTGATTGTAAAAGCGTCGGTTGTCAAGCATCCACAGACGGGGCGTGAATTC
>CADBON010000020.1 GCA_902796315.1 Oscillospiraceae bacterium
CGCAGTTCGTCCTTGGTATAATACCCGCCGTAGGGCTCGCCCGTGTGGACCTTGCCGAAATCGCTGCTTTTGCGGCGCGAGCCGACCTCGGTCAGGCGCGGGTACGCGTCGCACGCGAAGCGCCAGCCCTGGTCGTCGGTCAGATGCCAGTGAAAAATATTGAGTTTGAGCAGCGCCGCCGCGTCGATGTACCGTTTGAGCTCGTCCACGGTCTGCATATGCCGCGCGCTGTCGAGATGAAAGCCGCGGTAGGCGAAACGCGGCGCGTCGTGGATCTCACAGCAGCGCAAACTGCCGTCCGCTTCCGCAAGCCGCCGCAGGGTCTGGCGCGCGTAAAACACGCCGCCGTCGCCGCCCGCTTCGATGCGGACGCCTTCTTTTTCCACGGTCAGGCGATACTCCTCCGCACCGAGATCGCCGCGAAGCGTCACGGCGGGCTCGGCGGGGGCGGTCAACCGCCCGCCCGTCACGCGCACCCGAGCCGGGCGCGGGATCACGTCGTTCAGTCCCATCCGTTTCCCCTCCTTTGATGGGTATTATAATGCAAAACGGCGCCGCTTGCAAGAAGCAGCCGAAATACGCCGCCGAAACCGGCATTTTCACGTCGACTTCGGCGGCGATATCCTTGACATGGATGCACTTAAACTGTAAAATAGGTATTGGTTCAGTAGAATACCATGATTTATTCTTCATTTAAGTATTCCGTGGAGGGTGTTGTAATGAAAGAGAAAAAAATAATCATTCGTCCATGGATGGTGCCGGCGCTTGTTGTCGCTATTGTGGCTTTGTTTGTCGGTTTTTTTGTTTCACCTTTAGTAAGCAAAAGAATCATAAAATTTGATTATAACTATGGTTTTGGGGTTGATTCTCAAGGGGTTGTATATCTCGGTGCCAACGGGATAATCGTTAAGTTTTATCAAAACGAAGAAATCGGGTCTCTCGATCCGCAAACAACAAGGGGCTATCGATTTACGGTTCTCGACGACGATACCATACTACTCTCAGATTGGGAAATAGTTTACCACTTGGATTCTAACGGCAGTATTCTTAACAAAAAGCCGGATCAAGGCGGCGAGGTCTTCCGAGGTTTGGAGAATCACGGTACATTCCAATCTGCACAGGGGACGAAGTACACCTTTTCTAAAAAGTTTGGAATCGTATCGGTGACTAATGAAACCGGCGCAGTTGTATATGAAACGAACACTCGAGATAAGATACTGTTATTCCTCGACAGTACCCAATACGCTTTTTTAACTGTGCTTGTGCCGCCGATCGTTGTTTGGGCGGTAATTGACCAAAAAAAGCGCAAGAGCGACGCTAATGGCTATGGAATAACAGTTTAAAACTGTACGGGAAGTTATAGATTTTCGTGAATGACATTAGATTTAATTCAATAATTGTTAAGAGGTCAGCACACGTTTTTTCCGGGGACTTCGCCGCCGATATCCTTGACATTGGCTGACTTATACTGTAAAATACGTATTCATAAACCGAGAAAGTGTGGTTAGGTCTATGCATTGGTCAGAAGAAATCGCCGATAAGTTGATCGCGCGAAACCCGGATAAAGAGGAATACGTCTGCGCGGCGGGCATCAGTCCGTCGGGCTCCATTCATATCGGCAACTTCCGCGACGTGGCGACCAGCTACTTCGTGGTGCGCGCCCTGCAAAAAAAGGGCAAAAAGGCGAAACTGCTGTTCTCGTGGGATGAGTTCGACCGTATGCGCAAGGTCCCCGTCAATGTCGCCGCCGTGAACGGCGATATGGAAAAATACATCGGCTGCCCCTACGTGGACGTGCCCAACCCCTTCGACGACGGCGCCGCCAACTACGCCGTGCATTTTGAAGAGGAATTTATGCGCTCCATCGAAAAATTCGGCATCGAGATGGATTACCGCTATCAGGGCCAAATGTACCGCAGCGGCGCCTATACCGAGCAGATTCTGCACGCCCTGCGCCACCGCGCCGAGATTTTTGACATCCTTGACCGCCACCGCACGCAGGAAGCGCAGCCCGGCGAGCGCGAGGCGTACTGCCCCGTTTCCGTCTACTGCGAGAAGTGCGGCCGCGACACCACCACCGTGCGCAATATCAGCGACGACTGCACCGAGGCCGACTACACCTGCGCCTGCGGGCACGAGGGGCACATCAACTTCACCGAAAACCACAACTGCAAGCTTGCGTGGAAGGTCGACTGGCCCATGCGCTGGCTGTTTGAGGGTGTGGTCTTTGAACCGGGCGGCAAAGATCACGCCTCGCCCCACGGCAGTTACGACAACGCCAAGGACATCGCCCGTGAGATTTTCCACTGTGAACCGCCGCTGTTCCAGGGGTATGAGTTCATCGGCATCAAGGGTACCACGGGCAAAATGAGCGGCTCGACGGGCCTGAACCTCACACCCGACACCCTGCTGAAACTGTACGAGCCGGAGGTCATTCTGTGGCTCTATTCCAAGACCGAACCGCTCAAGGCGTTTGACTTCTGTTTTGACGACGGCATTCTGCGCCAGTATTTTGAGTTTGACAAAATGTATAACGCCGTCAAGGACGGCACCGCAAACGACGCGCAAAAGGCCGTGATGTACAACACCACCGTCCCCGGGCGCACGCTCGACACCGTGCCGATGAGTTTGTTGGTGCAGATGGGCAGCGTGGTGGACTTCAACGTCCCCCTGCTGGAGACCATCTTTGAAAAGATCAACACCCCCTACAAATACGCCCAGTTCGCCGACCGGCTCGACCGCGCGAAATACTGGCTTGAGAACTGCGCGCCCGACCAGGTCAACCGTCTCAGGACCACCCGCAACTGGGAGGTGTACGAACCGCTCGACGAAACGCAAAAGGCCGAGATCAAGGCGCTGTTCGAGTACCTCTCCGCCGGCGGCTATACGCTGGACGACCTGAACAAAAAGCTGTACGCCATCCCGAAAGAGGTGCGCGGCGCCGAGCCCGACGAAAAGGCGCTCAAGGCGATGCAGGGCGAGTTCTTCAAGACGGTCTACAAACTGCTGATCGACAAAGAGCGCGGCCCGCGTCTGTACCTGTTCCTGTACGCCATCGACCCCGAGAAATATATCGGCCTGCTCGATTTCTCGTACCCCCAGACCGAGGCCGAAAAAGAGGCGCCCGCGCAAGAGGAAGAGCCCGCCGACGAAGACAAGCACGTCTACGGCGAGCCAGACGCGTTCGTGCCCTTCACCAAGCCGGAGATCTCCATCGACGATTTCGGCAAACTCGATCTGCGCGTGTGCAAGATCCTCAAAGCGCAGGAGATCCGCAAATCGCACAGCTGCCTGAAACTGACGCTTGACGACGGCAGCGGCGAAAACCGCG
This sequence comes from Oscillospiraceae bacterium, assembly GCA_902796315.1. Classification (GTDB taxonomy): domain Bacteria; phylum Bacillota; class Clostridia; order Oscillospirales; family Acutalibacteraceae; genus DTU089. Next base: position 3,332 of record CADBON010000020.1, read on the forward strand.
TGATCGTGTCCTCCATCAAGAGCGAGTACACCTGCGAGCAGCTCGTCGGCAAAAAGATCATCGTCGTGGCGAACCTTGCGCCCGCCCGTTTCTCGGGCGTTGAGAGCAACGGCATGCTGCTGGCCGCCACCAACGGCGCGTGCGGCTGCCAGGTCGTGTTCGTCGACGACGTCGTGCCGGCGGGTACGCAGATCAAATAAACCCTTCTGTATTCAAAAGACCTTTCCCGACGGAAAGGTCTTTTTCATACGCGGCGGCCGTATTGTAAGACGGATGACGGTGATTGCGAAAAATTCTTGTATTTTTTCGCCGGCGGGCGTATACTGTATTCATCTCATCCGAGGAGGCACCCATGAAGACCCTGCAAAACTACCGTTCCGACGAGGAGCGCGCCCTGTACGGCGAAACCGACCTGCTGCTGGAGGACGCCGTTTTTGACGGCCCCGCCGACGGCGAAAGCGCCCTGAAAGAGTGCGCGCGGATCGAAACGCGCCGCTGCCGCTTCAACCTGCGCTATCCCTTTTGGCACGACACGGGCCTGACCATACAAGACTGCGAATTGACCGAACTCTGCCGCGCCGCCCTGTGGTACACCAAGGACGTCACCATCACCGGCACCAAACTGCACGGCGTCAAGGCGCTGCGCGAGTGCGAGAACGCCGTCCTGCGCGACTGCGACGTCGTTTCGCCCGAGTTCGGGTGGAGCACACACGGTCTGACGATCGAGGACAGTACCGTCGCCGGCGAATACTTCCTGCTGCGCGCGAGCGACGTGCATCTCAAAAACGTAAAAATGACGGGCAAATACTCGTTCCAGTAC
>CADBON010000021.1 GCA_902796315.1 Oscillospiraceae bacterium
GGTTCGAGCCCGGCATCGTCCACCAAAAAAAGAAAGCAGCGTTTCGCTGCTTTCTTTTTTTATCCAAGCCGCCGCAGGCGGGTTGGTATGTAACCACCGCGCTCGCGCGGTGTATGTAATCCGCGTCAGCGGTATGGCATCAACCGCGCTCGCGCTTGCATTGTTTTCGGCGGCTTGATTACATACCGCCTTACGGCGGATTACATACCGCCTTGCGGCGGATTACATACCGCCTTACGGCGGATTACATACCGCCTGCGGCGGATTACATACCGACCTTCGGTCGGATTACATGCCGCTCTTCGAGCGGATTTCATACAAGGCTACGCCTTGATTTTGTTGTGGGTTTCTGCTATTCTTAACGTGAGGTGGTTGCTGATTCTTTTATCCAAGCCGCCTTGGCGGGTTGGTATGTAATCGCCGTGATCGCCGCGGTGCCCGCCGCGCGGGCGGGGCGGGGGATTGGCTTGAGGAGGATATGATCGATGATAAAATAATAAAGAATAATTCCGATTACCGCTTATTATCAAATCATTATCGTGTATAATGTTGTGGGGGAAGGGGTGCCCTCCGTGAGTTTTCGCAATTGGCGGAACACAGTTCCGCGCGAGGGGCAAGGTCGTTTAACGGCAAGTGTGATCATTTCGAGGTGATAAACATGAAAAAACCGGTATCGATCCTTCTGACGCTGTTAGTATTCGTTTTAGCGGGGTGCGTCAAAACGCCCGAAAAAGTTCCGTCAACAAACCCGAATGAAACTGTCCCGAAAACGGAAAGCACGGAACGCAGCGGCAAAGTATCCGCGGATTTGATGATTCAGCCGGAAGACGCAGTATCGGCAGAGTTGAACGGATACGGAAAGAACGTTGTTATCGACGATACCGAAAAAGTTGAAGAAATCATTCGAAAAATCAATACTCTTGATTTTCAAGAAACGACGAAAAACGCCGTGAGTGTTCCGGGAGCAGGTTCGTTAAGGATTATCATCCGTTACAGGGACGGTGAGAAAGTCGACACAGGCCTTCCCGTGTGGGAGGTTAACGGAAAGGTATATGAAACGGATCCTGCTTGTGTGGAGGAATTTAACGGTTATTTTTAAAACGATCGGTTTTTTGCAACAGGTTTACAACCGGTTTCATAATACTAATCGCACAAGCGAAGTGAACCACAAAATTTAGACGGGATTTTATCTTAAGTTGTATTCGAAGGAGAAACCGGATCGTTTTCGGTCCGGTTTTTGTTTATATATGGACTGATTCGTTCTTTTGTGATATGATACATACAGATCACTGTTGAAAGGGAGAAACCTATGGAACTTCTTCACTCCACCCTGCAAATCGGTTTGGAAAAGCCGCTGAAAATCCTGCACGTCACCGACTCGCACATTGCGCTGGTGGACGAGCGGGACGACGAGCGCAAGCACGCGCTGGCGAAGCGTTTCGCTTCCGTCGACCGCGAGAGCGCGTTCCGCGAACAGCTGGCGTACGCCAACGAGAACTGCGACCTGATGGTGCACACGGGCGACCTGATCGACTTTACCTCGCAGGCGGGCTTTGCGTTTGCCCGCGCCGTCCTTGCGGAAGACAAGGTGTTTTTTGCGGCGGGCAATCACGAGTTTTCGCGCTACGTCGGCGAAGCGTACGAGGACCGCGCCTATAAAATGAACAGTTTCCGCGAGATGGCGCCCGGCCTCGGCGCGCCGCTTTTCTTCAACGCCCGGACGGTCGGCGGCGTCAACTTTGTTGCCATTGACGACAGTTACCACCAGTTCGAGCCGTGGCAGATCACCCGCCTGGAAAAAGAACTCGCCAAGGGCCTGCCGGTCGTGCTCTGCCTGCACGCGCCGCTGTTTGAAGAGTCGTTATACGAGCACATGACGGCGCGGAACGGCGCCGGCACCAGCACGTACCTTGTGGGCTGTGACGAAGACCACCTGCCCGACGACGAGTGGCGGGCAATCGAGATCCGGCCGCGCGGCATTACGCAGGAGGCGGTCGATTTCATTAAATCGCAGCCGCAGATCAAGGCGGTGCTCGCCGGGCACGTGCACTGCAGTTTCGTCAGCGACCTCGCGCCCGGAATGCCGCAGTTTGTCACCGGGTGCGGCTATGACGGCGTCGCCCGCGAGATCACGATCCTGTAAAAACGGGCGTTCAAAAGAAGAAAAGAGAGGAAGAACAC
>CADBON010000022.1 GCA_902796315.1 Oscillospiraceae bacterium
CTTGCTTGTAAGGCAAGTGCTCTCCCAGCTGAGCTATGCTCCCCTGTCGACATTGGCGACGCTTGATAATATACACTATTCGAAAGAGTTTGTCAACACCTTTTCCCGATTTTTTTCATTTTTTATTCCCCGCAAACGCGTATATTGCAAATCGCGGACTTTTGGAGTATACTACTCACGGGAACGGAACCAAACTCGGCTACGTTTACGATTATCTCGTCAGAGTGATCGGAGGAGCTATACAAAATGAGCTTTGGATATGATGAGTACTTTTTCGCAACGTGCTTTGCTCCGATACTTTCCTCGCTACTTGGTATCGCTATTCTCGTTGCAAGTGGAATAGGTTTATTTCGCAAAAAAAACATACAATCCCTACTGGCATTGGTTTTTGCTCTTTGTTTATTGCCATTTGCCTTGATGAATATAAGTGTTTTGGCTCGAGGCAGTGTGTACCTTTTATTTGAAAAAGAAGAAAACGCCGTTACGATCAGCGGTCAAATAGAAGAAACGCTCGAACCGGCTTATTATCCACGACCTGAATATATGCACTGTGTCGGTGAAACTGTCATTATGAACGGCGAAAAGTACCACCTGTTGAGGCCACTCAAGGATATGCGAGCCGGAGACAATGTGGAAATGCAAGTCCTGCCGCGCAGTCATTTCGTGTTGGAAGTGGTTAAGCTCAACGTTAACGGACAACCGCAATCGAGCCAATACCTCTACGACGAGGAGTTTAGGCCCAGCGTTTTAACAACGGTGACAATTATTACGGGCATAGTTGTGATGATTCTATACAAGATACTCCAGCTGTATTCAAAAAAGCCACAGCCGCCAACAGAGTCACGGTTAAAGAGTCGAAACGATAAAGGCCTATTTCATTAATGTGCCCAATCAAAATTGAAACAGGCGTCGATGAAAAGGAGATGGTTTCCTCGTGAACGAGAAATACGAACGCTTAAACGAGTTTCTCCGAAAAAACGCAGCCACCCCCGGCGCGCGTTATCTTGTCGTTCGGCTGATGGGTATTTTGATTCCCTTTTTCTTGACATTGATTTTAGCGCTTCCGCACCCTATCCTGTCGGTTTTCCTTTGCGTTTGCTGTATCGGCGTTTTGGCAGCGTTTCTTTTGCTGTATCGCCGAAGCAAAAACGACGACCCGTCGCGTCTGTTGCCTGACGTGGTAGCGTGGACGTCTTCCTCTTTCATGCTGTGCCTGAGTTCATATTTCTTCGTTATGATGGTTTGGGATGAGTATGTGCCGTGGAAGTGGCTTCTCTTCTTTTTGGCTGTGTGGCTTATCAACTATTTGCTGACGTTGTTTCTCTGTAAGCGCTGCTTCTTAAACGAAAAAGCGTCCAAGGCGGGCGGCATCCTAACCCCTTGGACCGCAGCATTACTTGGCGGCGTGGCGTCATGTTTTATCGTACGTCCTTTGTTTGCGAACGTTTCGCAAAATATCGCATTTGGAATAGTCGGTATATGCGTAATGCTTCTATCGCTTATCTTGGGATATGTTGGCGGAATGTTTCTTTCGGCGTTTTTTGTAGTGAAAAAAGCGAAACTAAACGATACCGTGCAAAAGAGGTGATGGTATGCCTATCCGCAAACGGGTGTGCGCCGCGCTGTTGGCGGCCGCCCTGCTTCTGTGCGCTGCTTCCTGCGGCTCGGTCAAACGGACGAAAGAACTGTCCGCGGACCTTACCCAGACGCAGGTCGTACTTAAATCCGACATCAAAACCGAACCCGACTTCGCTGACTTTCTGCTGCGCTTTCACGCCGGTTTTACTGTGCCCGGTCTGCTGGAGGGGTTTATTCCCCAGGGCATTTGCCGTGACACGGCGGGCAAGCGCTATTATATCAGCGGCTATTACGAGGACGGCAAACTGCCCTCGGCCATCGCGGTACTGGACGGCGAGGGCGTGCTGCTCTCCGTTCACCCGCTGGAGGATATGGAGGGCCACCCCTCGACCGAACACGCGGGCGGTATCGCTTACTGCGACGGCACGCTGTTCATCACCGGCGGCGGCTCCTGCCGCACCTTTTCCGCTGCGGCCCTGAAAAAAGACGGCGGCGCCGTAAGACCCGAGAGCAACTTTGCGCTGAACACGGCGGGCTCGTTCGCAGCGTGCGACAGCAACATTCTGTGGGTGGGCGACTTCGTCGAAAGCGACGACAAGGCCCGACGCGCCGTTGCCGAAGTCACGACGCTGGACAGCGGCGAGACCTTTTACGCCTATTGCGAAGGGTATAAGCTGGAAAACGGCCTGCCCTCGCAGGAAAAGATCAACAGCGACGGCACGGGATACATCCCCGACTACTTCCTCGCCATCCCCGAACAGGTGCAGGGCATGGGCTTCACGCGCAGCGGGGGCCCGGTCTTCAGCACCAGTTACGGCCGCCGCAACAACTCGGTATTGCTGCGTTTTTCGGACGTGCTGGCCGGCGACAAAGCGGGCACGAAAACGGTGGACGGCCACAGCGTGGACCTGTTCGCCTGCAGCGCCGATCTGCTGAAAGAAACGCTGACCGCCCCGCCGATGGCGGAAGGGATGTGCTCGTACAACGGACAGATCACGCTGCTGTTTGAAAGCGGCGCCGCCAAATACCGCAGCCACGGCGGGAAATTCCCCGTGGACACGGTCTTCACCGCAACATACGAAGAATAAAACAAAGAAGCATTTCACCACATCCCGACGTGGTGAGTAAGCGTGCAAACAGAAAAAAACAAGCTGAGACGATGGATCAAAGAGTCCTTTCCTCTCAGCTTGTTTTTTTATGAATTGACGGCTTTGCCGTCATGAATTGCCGCTGTGCGGCATGATTTGGCTTCGCCGTGAATTGACTTGCGCCTTCATGCCCCGCAGGGCAATTCACGTGCCGCAGGCACAATTCATGACGCACGTCAATTCACGCGCCGTCAGGCGCAATTCATTTCGGCGCGCCGAACTTGCGGCGTTTTTTTATGCGCCATAGCGCCCCCTCACAGGGCAATAAACCGTTTGAGGGTAAAGGAATAGATGTAGATCTCTTTCACGGGTACGCCGCGGCACTGCGTGAGCGCATCGGCGTAAATGGCAAGCTGCGGCGCGTAGGTGCGGCGGTAGACTTCCTCATCCGTGGTTTTGTCGGTCTTGTAATCGATCAACACGGCGGCGCCGTCTTCGACAAAGGCGCAGTCCAGTTTGCCCTGCACGACGACGTCCTCGGCCGCTTCGTCGGGCGTCAGGCCGTCATAGAGTTCCCCCGCCTTGCGCAGCACCGAGAATTCATACTCTTTCAGCACCTCGGGCGAGGCGAGCAGGCGGCGGCCGACGCCGCTCTGCAAGAACGCGGTCACGGCGGCGGTATCGAGCACTTCGATCTCTTCGGGCGTCAGCTTGCGCTCGTCGCGCAGGCGGGCGATCTCGGCGTTCAGATCGCGGTCCGCTTCGCGGAAATCGCAGAGTTCCAGGAACTTATGAACAGCGGTCCCGCGGTCGGCGCCCGTCATCGCGCCGCTGAGGAAATGCGGCCGTTCGGTGGCGAAGGTCCGGCGGTCGTTCACGCCCTTTTCCGCCGAAGACGCGGTGCGTTTGGCAAGGACGGTAGAGAGACCGGAGTAGGGATACGACCACGCGGCCTTATCCCGCATCGCCTGCAATTTTTCGGCGTTGACCTGCCCCGCGGGCGGTTCCGCGGGTGCGATCTCGCCGTCGGCGGCGCCGTCCCCCCGGTCGATGGTAACGTTGATCTTCAATTCCCGAGGCGACTCCCCTTCCGCGGGGTCGAGGCCGCAGAGTTTACGCAGGTCATCGCCGCTGCGTCCGCAGGCAGCCAGGGAGAGAAGGAGCTGAGAACAGGAACTGTAGTTCAAAACCGCCATCGGGTCAACAGCGCCCGTTTCATCGGTATCGAGCAACACGGTGGCAAGCACTTTTGCCAAGGGCTTGGCCCTCGTGGCGGCGGAGCAGCAGAAAACCAGCCGCTCTTTGGCGCGGGTCATCGCGACGTACAACACGCGCAGTTCTTCGGAACGCTGCTGAAAGTCACGGATGAGGCGGTTGTATTCGGTGGATAGCGTCCCGTACTTGGAAAAGCGCTCGTCATTACGAACGAACATTCCAAGACCGCTTGCGCCCGAAACGCAAAGATCTCTGCCGGAATCACTGTTGAATTCGTTGCTGCAATCCGCCAAAAAGACGTACGGGAACTCAAGCCCTTTGCTTTTGTGAATGGTCAGCAGCCGCACGGCGTTCACGCCCGAAACGTTGCCCACCGCTTTGAGTGCGCCCGTTTCCAGCAATTTGTCGAGATAGCGCAGGAACGAGGCAAGGCCCGTCTGGCCGCGCTCGGTAAACGCTTCGGCCTGGCGGAGTACGGCACGGATATTGTCGCCGCGTTCACCGCCGTTGGCGCTGTATATCTCGATCAAAGCGCTATCCTCCACCGCAAAGCGCACGAAATCGGCAATGGAGTACGCCGCGGCGATATTGCGGTAGAGCGACAGTTTTTTGAGAAAACTCTTGACCTTGGCGCTGCCGTCAGCCAGCGCAAGCAGCCCTGCGTACAGGTCGCCGCTCCCCGCCGCGAGGCGGATATCCGTCATTTCGTCAGCGGTGAAGCCGAACAGCGGTGAAAGCAGCACGGCGACAAGCGGCACGTCAAGCGTGGGGTTGTTGACGACCTGCAGCAGCGCGCGCAGCATCAGCACCTCGGGCGATTGGGAAGCGTTGGTTTCGGTCGCGGACAGGACGGGAATGCCGTACCGCATAAGCGCCTCTTCATAAATCGGCGAGCGTCCTTTAAAGTTGCGCAGCAGAATGGCAAAATCACTGTATTGGACCGGGCGCTTTCCCTTTTTGCTGTCATGGACCATCTTGCCGTCGGTCACTTCTTTTCGAATAAAGCGGGCGATGCGCTCGGCTTCATAGGCGCGCATTTCCCCGATCCCCTTCAATTTGCCGGGTCTGTCGGGATCCTCCTGACTGTCGAAATACCACAGTTCGACGAACGGCTGATGGGTGTCGTCCGCGTCGTACGTCTCGCCGGCGGCATAGTTCAGGCGCTCTTCGTCGCCGTAGGTCATCTGCCCGACGTCGGGAGACATCACGGCGCCGAACACGGCGTTGACGGCGTCAAGAATTTCTTTGCGGCTGCGGAAGTTCTCTTCCAGCGTGATATACGAGGGGACGGTCGCGCCCGGCTCGTATTTCGCAAAGCGGTTGCGCTTTTCGATAAAGAGTTCCGGGTCGGCGTTTCGGAAAACGTATATACTCTGCTTGGCGTCGCCGACGAAAAACAGGTTGGTCTCGTCGCGCGAAATGGCTTTGAAAATGGTATCCTGCGCGGGGTTGGTGTCCTGATACTCGTCAATGAGGATATAGCGGTACCGGTCGCGCAGGTCGCCGGCGACTTCGGTATCGCCGCCGTCGGGCGCGCGCAGCAGGTCAAGGCAGAGATGCAGCAGATCGTCAAAGTAATAGGCGTTGCGTTCTTGCTTGACTTCAAACAGACGGCTTGTGACGTCCAGCGCCAGTTGGCAGAGTTCCCCAACCAGGGGCGACAAGCACGCAAGGTCTTGCAGATGCTCGTCCGTGGTGGGCAGTTCGATCTTGGCGCTGTCGCGGGCAAAGTGGAATATTTCATCACGCAGGAGTATGGTCAAATCATAAAGCGCAGCGTACTGCGGCAGTGTTTTGGCCTTGGGATAGAGGCTGAAGCTGCGCGGCAGCGAGAAGCCGTTTTTGAGATAGCGGATAAAGTCGTCCCAGTCCTTGTGTTCGGCTTTTTCGAGAAGTTGCACGTAGTAGGGTCGAAGATCGTTGATATTTGCCAGGTTTTTATCGACGTCTTTGGCGACGAGCGGGTCTCCCTCGTAGCCGGAAAGGAACGCCTCGGCGCGATCAAGCCGGTGCAGGTACTGCTTCGCTTTGAGCGCATAATAGCGGTAGATCGCGTCGGTATAGGGAATGTCGTCGGGCAACGTGCCCGGACGGAACACCTCGGCGAGATCGGCGATCCACTGCTCGGGAGACGCCTGCGAACGGGAGATTTCGTACACTTTGCGAATGACGGACGTAAGAGGGCTGTCGTCGCGCTCATTCACAAAGCGATTGACGAGCGCCGCAAAGCCCGGACGCTTTTGCGCGTAGGCATCTTCAATGACCTCTTCGATCGTCTCATCCAGCAACAGCGATTGCTCGGTATCATCCAGCACGCGGAAGTCGGCGCTGACGCCGGCGCTGTTGAAATGCTCGCGCACGACCTTCTGCACGAAGGCGTCGATGGTACAGATGTCGGCGGTGGGCAATTCGGCGATCAGCCGTTCATAGGCGTCGCGCTGTTCTTCGCTCTCCGCCTTGGTCAAGGCGGCGGAAATGCGCGTGCGCATCTCCTCGGCGGCGTCACGCGTAAAGGTGACGACCAGCAATTCGCTGACGTCGCAAGGGTCAACGGGGTCGATCAACAGTTTTTTGACGCGCTCGGTCAGAACGGACGTCTTGCCGGAGCCGGCGGCCGCCGTGACCAGCAATTCACAACCGCGGGCGTCGATGGCCTGTTGCTGTGAATTGGTCCATTTCCGTTCGGTGTTATTCGCCATCGGTCTCTTCCCTCCCCTTACGCAGATTCTTTAATGCTTCGCCGTGACTGACGCGTTGTAAAACGCGCACGGGTTTGCCTTCCTCATAACCGCACGCAACGCGGTAATTGCACCAACTGCAAGAATTCGGTTTTTGGTCTTTGCCTGCCGCCGGCAAAACGGGCACCTGCCCCGCGTGCAGGGCGTTGCCCATGGCGCGGATCTCGTCATCCACCCTGTCGGAAAGCAGGGCGAAATCCTCGGCGGTGAAGGTGTCAGCCGGCAGATAATCCGCGCAGGCGGCGTTGGACGGAGCGCCCTCTTCGCCGTCGGCAAGGATCATGCCGGACATCCGCCGCGCGTTGCGTTTCATCTTTTCAAGTTTGGCTTCGTTCTCGTGGCGCGTTTTAGCGTACTCCTTATAATGCTGCCGCGCGGGCATATACATCACGCCCGCGGGTACGGCGCCGCCGTATGGCGCAGACTCGCTTTTGAGCAGCGCCATCATATACAGCACCATCTGCACGTTGATGCCGTCCAACAGATCGGAGAGCGCAAACTGTTTTTTGCCCGTCTTATAATCGAGAACGCGCAGGTAGGTGCGCTCGGCGCCGGCGAACGTGTCGACGCGGTCGACGGAACCGATCAGCGTCACGCTGCCTTCGTCCAGTTTCAAGGTATAGGCGGGAATGGCCTCGGCGCCGATCTTCAACTCAAAGGCGCGGGGCGTGAACGCGTCGTTTTTCAGTTCTTTTCGCATGGTCTCCAGCACCGAACAGGCGACGGTTTCCAACCGGCGGAACAAGAAGACAAAGCGCGGGGTCTTGCCCTCAAGACCGCCCATTTTTTCGTTGAGATAGTCGTCCATACAGCTGTGTACGGTCGCCGCGATCGTGTCGGGATCGGCGTTCAGGTATTCCTCCTGCGGCAACTCCTGCAGCACGCGTTCAAAAACGTAGTGCAGGACGGAACCGTCCTCGGCGGCGTTGAGTTTTGCCTCGTCCAAGGGGTAGGCCTTCAGCCCGTGCTTGACGAAATAAGCGAAGGGGCAGGTATAATAATCGTTCACGCGCGTGGCGGAAATGCGGATATCCTTCCCGAACAGACGCTCGGCGTTCGCCGGGTCGCGGAAGCCGAAAACGGCGTCGCCGCAGATCGCCTCAAGCGCGCGCAGTTTGCCGTCGTAGTCGGGGCGGTCGGCAAAGTACGCCAGCAGCGTGGCGCGGTCGTCGCTGTCACCGCGGTAGCAGGAAGCGAGGGCGGCAAAAGCGGTGTCGTCCCCTTCGACCGTATCGAGCAGAGGCAGAGGTTCGCGTTCCTGCAATCCGTCGACGCAGTTCTTTACGGCGTCCACGAGTTCGGACGGCGCCGCGGCAGCGCCGCCGTCGGACAGACGGTACGACAGACAGAGTTTTTCGGCGCCGGCGGTAACGGCGCAGTAAGCGATGAAACGTTCCTCGTCCAGCGTGTCGACGTAGGGCGGATTCAGGTGAACGTCCAGCGCTTTGGTGAGCGTGCGGCGATCCTTGTCGGTGAGCACGCCGCCGTGCACGCTGACAAGCGGGAACTCGCCGCGATTGACGCCCAGCAGAAAGACGGCGCGGATCTGTTCGGTGCGGATGCGGTCGGCAGCCCCGACGGTGACCTCGTCAAGGCCCTGCGGGATCTCGCCGGCAGAGCGCGTTTCCAGCAGCAGGCGGAAGGTTTCGGCCCACTTTTTGAACGACACGGGGCGGTCGGCGGTCAGCGCGACCGTCTCGTCGAGCAGGGCGGTCAGTTCCTTCCAAGAATCGCGGATGCGGTCGGCGTCGACGGGGTACCCCTCGTCCGCAAAGGCGCGGTACTCGGCATAAAGCCGGTCGGCGACCTTTTCCTGCTCCAGATACGCGAACACGGCGCGGCCGATCTCAAGGCCCGTTTTGTCGGTGCAATCCTTTTGCAGCTGCAGCAGCGGGCAGACGGCGCGGCGGCGCAGGGCGTTCAGTTCGGCGAGCGTTTGCTCCGCCCGCTCGTCAAACGCCGCGCCGAACCCGGCGGGGTGACCCGTGAAGTCGTGGCTCCACGCGCCGCCGTCCACGTTCCACACCAGCGCGTATTTTTCCAGCCGCGCGGTCTCGTCGGCGTTCAGCGAAGCAAGGCCGGTTTTCAGATAGCGGAACAGTTCTTCGCGCGTGAGGCGGTTTGCGGAACACTCCAGCAGCGCGCTCATATAAACGAACAGCGGCTCGAACGCCAACGGGCGCCGACTGTCGTCGAAAACGGGGATATCCAATCGCCGCAGGGCGGCGATCATGGCGCGTTTATAGCGCCCCTCGGAACGCTCGATCACGGCGATCTCGCGGCAGCGGTAGTTCTCGGTACGCAACAGGCGGCGTATTTCACGAGCGACGGCGGCGCACTCGTCCTCGAGCGTGTCGCACGGCAGGATCGTGACACTTCCGTCGTCGGGAACCTTGACGGGATCGCCGCGGCGGTACAGCGAACGCTCCACGGCGGCAATGCTCGCGGAGAAAGCGCCCTCGGGGATCGGCAGAACGGTCTGCGTCACGCCGACGCCGTCATTTTTGCACAGGTCGCGCAGGCGGTCTTCGAGCCGATCCATACAGGCGAACGGACCGCCCTTCGGCAGGCGCGTTTCATCGGTACAGACGGTAACGTAAACGTCATCGGCCTGCAGCAGCGCAAGACGGACGATATACTCCTCCTGCCCCGTGAAGGTGCGGAACCCGTCGAGGTAGACGGTCTTGCCCGCGAAGGGACGCTCGCGCTCGGCCAGTTTCGCATACTGCGACAGCGCGGTATCGTCGTCAAAATAACTGCGCGCAAGCAGGGTGTCGTACGTTTCGGCAATGAGCAGCAATTCCTGCAGTTTTTTCTCAAGAAGAGGGCTGTTCAACTCGTTGCTGCGATCGTCAAGCGTACTGCGCAGTTCCTCATACGTCAGACGGCAGGATTTGATCTCGCGCACGAAATCCACCAGCGACGCAAGCGTGGCGGACGATTTGCCGGCGTTGGCATAGATTTCCAACCCGCCGCGGAGCTGTTCAAGCGCTTCACGCATAAGCACGGCCTTGACGCCCGCGTCGGGAAAGCGCAGGCCGACGGTTTCCGGGTCCTGCTGCAGGCGCCACTGCGCCAGACGCGAGAAGGAGCGGATCTCGATTTGTTTGACGGCGGCGGGGCCGAGCAGTTTGAGCAGCGCGCGTTCGGTCTCGAACGTGAACTGTTTGGGAACAAGCAGCAGTTGGCCGCTTCTTCCCTCTTCGGCGCCGCGCCGGATTTCGGCACGCAGGGCTTCGGTCTTGCCGCTGCCCGCGGGCCCTTTGATGAGGTGCAGCATAATATCCTCCGATAAAAGAATCTTTTGATGAAACCAGTATACTGCATTCAGTATACCATAAATGGGAGTTAAAGGAAAGTTTTTTCTGTTTTTCGTTCGGGGCGCATATTTCCCCTCCCCGCGGGAACGCTATGGGAAACAAGCGAAAGGAGAGGGTCGCATGCTGCTGGATAAGATCGCGCTCGTGCTCGTGACGATCGGCGCGCTGAACTGGGGGTCAATCGGACTGTTCAAGTTTGACGTGGTCGCGTGGATCTTCGGCGGGCAGGCCGCGGTGCTGTCACGCATTATCTACGTGCTGGTCGCGCTGGCGGGCGTGTGGTGTATTTCGCTGCTGTTCCGCGACACGGAACTGCTGCCGGAGCCGAAGCGGGCGGAAAGCACCTGATAAAAAAATCCGGACTGCGATCGCAGTCCGGATTTTGTTTCGGTTTATTTGCCCACTTTGATTTTGACGATCTTGTACGTCATCTCGCCGCGGGGCGCCTCGACGGTGACCTTGTCGCCGACCTTGTGGCCGGTCAAGGCCTTGGCAAGGGGCGAATCTTCGGAGATCTTGTTGGCGGAGGGGTCGACCTGCGCGTAGCCGCAAATCTGAAACGTCTTTTCGGCGGCGCCGCGGGCCGTGCCCTTGATGGTCACGATGGAATTCATGTGCACGACCTCGGTGCTGTTGTCAACGTCGATGATTTTGGCGCGGGCGATGAGGGTTTCAAGATCCTGGATCTCGGCCTCGAGTTTGGCCTGGTTGGTCTTGGCTTCGTCGTACTCGCTGTTCTCGGAAAGGTCGCCGAACGAACGGGCGACTTTTAACTGTTCGGCGGCCTCTTTACGGCCGACGGACTTGAGATGCTCCAGTTTTTTCTGAACCTCTTTGAGGGCTTCTCTGGTCAACGTTGCTTCTTCCATAATCAGCATCCTTTCGGAAAGTATTCAAATCAATGCTGTTATTATACCCACTTCTCGGCCCCTTGTCAAGCATCTGTTTGCGCGTGTATCGCCGCCGCGAGCGCGGCCGGGTCGATGCCCCACGACACGGGCGTTTGCGCCTGCGGCGGCAGGGCGTAATACGCGGACGGAGCGGCCAGCCGAAGCGGTGCTTCACCGCCCGTGACGGGCAGCAGGCCGTCGTCGCCGACGGCGTTGAAATCGGCGAACAGAGAGCCGGCGGGCAGGCCGCTGACAAACCGCGGCCGTGTGCCGCGGGAACGGTAGCAGGTCTCGCAAAAGGCGCGGCCGGGTGCGTCGAGCGGCGCCCAGACGCAGAGCGTTTTGACGTGAGGAAGCGCCTCAAGCAGCAGGTCGTAGGCGGTCGTGCCGCGAACGGTCAGCACCGTGTCGCGGCCGCCGCAAAGGGCAAGCCGCCGCACCAGTGCCGCCGTCAGCGCACGCACGCGGTAAGGGCTCGCGTCGAATGCGTAGGGGCGCAAGTCCTCGCGATCGGAAAGCGCAAGCGGGAACAGCGTCTTGCCGCGCTCCGCGGCCAACAGACGACGCACCTGCGGCTCGTCAAGCCGCGACGCGGGCGTTTCGAGCACGGTGAAGAGTGCGCCGCCGAGCGACAGCGATGAACGCCGCGCGGGCGGCGGACGGCGAAACAACCGACGCGGTGATTCCGACAACTTGACAAGCAGCATAAAAAACGCCCCCCTCAACCGTATGAGGGGGGCGGATCGTCTATGCGTTAATACTCAATAAACTCAATACCGGCGGGCTGGGTGACGTAATTCAGCGGGTCGACATAAGCGCCGTTGATCATAATGGCGAGGTGCAGATGGGCGCCGAACGAATAGCCGGTGTTGCCCGCGTAGCCGATGGGCGTACCCTGCGTGACGTAATCGCCCGCGCTGACCGCCTGACCGGACAGGTGCGCGTAATAGGAAACAACGCCGTTGCCGTGGTCGATGCCGACGTAGTTGCCGAAGCCGCTGCTCCAGGTGCTTTCGACGACGGTGCCGTCCTTGATGGCGATGACCGTCTTGCCGGAGGTGCCGCTGTGGCAGCAGATGTCAACGCCGTGATGGTAGCCGATGCTGCGGGCGCCGAACATGGAGGAGATGTAGGTATCGCTGTACGGCAGGGGCCAGATCATATCGCCGTTGACGACGCCGGAGCCGTAGTAGGTGTTTTGCTCAACAAGTTTTTGTTCGTACTTATTGATCTCTTTCTCAGCGGCCTCGATGGCGGCCTGGTACTCGGCGCTCTGTGCGTTGTAGGAATTGACGACGGACATGACCTTATCGAGATCGCGCTGTACGGTCGCCTCGGCATCCTCGATCTTGGTGCGGGCCGCGACCTGCTCCTCTTTCTTGGCCTCGTAATCCTTTTTGGCGGCGTCCAGTTCCTTGATCTTGTCGGCAAGGCGGACCTTGGCGGCGTCCAGTTCCTTGATCTCTTTTTCGAGTTCTTCCTTGTTGGCGATCAACTCTTTTACGAGAGCGTCGTCGTGCTCGGTGATGCGCGAAACGAGCTCCATTCTTTCCAGATAGGACTGGAATTCAAAGTCGTCGCTGGTGAGCACGTACTCCAGCGCGGAGTTCGGGCCGGACATATAGTTGGCGCGCAGGCGCTGACCGAGAATGACGTACGTGTCGGCGATCTTTTGCTGGATCTTCAGAATCTTTTCGTCCAGTTCTTTGATCTGTTTATTCAGCGCGTCGATCTCGTTATTGATGTCGGTGATCTGTTCGTCGAGCGCGGCGATATCGGCGTCGATCAGAGCGATCTCGTCGTTGTAGAGGTCGATCTGATCTTGCAGCGTGGAAATCTTGCTTTGCAGGGCGGAGATGTCGTCGTCATACTCGGCGGCCTTGGCGTCGAGCTCGGCGATCTTTTTCTCATTCTCTGCGATCTGATCCTGAATATCGGCGATTTTCCCGTTGATCTCCGCTTTTTCTTCGTCGGTAACGGCGAGGGCGGTCAGCGACAGAATGCCGCACAGCAGGGCCAGGGCGAGCAGCAGCGGTAAAACGCGCGGCCGTTTGGGATTAATCATTTTCGACCACATTGTTATGCTCCTTCAAATACTTGTTCAGTGAGAAGATACTGCCGAACGTGCCGATCACAACGCCGATGAAGGCGAACACGCCGAAGATGTACCAGATAAAGTCGAGGAATTCCACCACCGTGCCGCCGAGCATGGCCATGACGTTGTCAAGCCAGATCGAGGCGAGCGAATAGATGCCGTATTGCAATCCCAGCGCCAGCACGGCGGAGAACAGGCCGAGCAGAATACCCTCGACCATAAAGGGCCAGCGGATAAAGGCGTTGGTGGCGCCGACCGCTTTCATAATGCTGATCTCCAAGCGGCGGTTGTAAATGGTGATGCGAATGGTGTTGGAAACGATGAACAGCGAGACAAAGAACAGGATCAGCACGATGCCGGCGCTGATATAGGTGACGGCGTTGCGGATGCCCGCCAGACGGCGTGCAAGGTCGCTGTTTTCGTGCACCTGCAGGACGTGATCCATCTGCTTGACGATGCCGACGGTTTCATCGAACCGCTCCAGATCGTCGACGGTCACCTTGTAAGCGTCGGGCAGAATGTCGGCCGACAGGCCGTTGAGCACGTCGGCGTTTTCGCCGTACTGCTGTTTTTGCCGTTCGAACGCCTCTTCCTTGGGAACGAATTCGACGTCGCGGATATTGTCAAGCGTTTTCAGCTTCAGACCGAGCTGCTGGGTCGTCGTTTCGTCGGTCCCGTCCTCGACGTAGACCATAACGACGTTCTGCCCCTCGATGAGATCGAGCAGGGAGTTGATATTGAGGAAGATCAGCATACCGCTGCCGACGATGATCAGACAGGACACCAACACGACGATGGTGGCCAGCGACAGCAGACGGTTGACCCAAATGTTGCGGAACCCTTCACGCGTCAGGTACCCAATGCTTCTGCCTTTCATTCGGCGTCACCCCCTTCCGGAGTTTCGCCAAGCAGGCGGGCAATATCGTCGTCCTGCGGGGCGGGTGCCGTCGGCACGGCAGGCGTTTCTGCCGGCTGTTCGGCAGGGGCCGCAGCCGCTTCGGCCGGTTCTTCGGTGGTGGGCTTGTCGGCCTTTTCGGGCTTGGCTTTTTTTGCGTTTTTGGCCGGCTTGTCGCCCGTTTTCTTGGCTTTTTTGTCTTTCTCTTTGCCGTTGTCGACGCCGTAGGTCTTGACGAGGTAATCGAACTCTTCATCCTCTTCGCCGAGGAAGTAGGAGCCGACCTGCTCGACCGTGTCGATCTTATACGGCTCGACGTCAATGTGCGACGCGTCGGGGTAATCGGACTCAAGCTCGCCGTTTTTAATGGTGATGACGCGGTGATTGAAGGTCTTGACGAGGTGATAGTCGTGCGTGACCATGATGACCGTGGTGCCGTCGGCGTTGATGTGATTGAGCAGGTCGACGATCTCGTAACTCATCTTCTGGTCGATGTTGCCCGTGGGCTCGTCGGCGATGATCATGCTGGCGTTGTTGGCCAGCGCACGCGCCCGCGCCACGCGCTGCTGCTCGCCGCCCGAGAGTTGGTTCGGATGTGAACGCGCCTTGGAGTTGAGCCCCACAAGGCCCAGCAGGTACGGCACGCGCTTGCGGATGGCATTCTCACGCGCGCCGATCACGCGCATGGCGTACGCGACGTTATCGTACACGTTCATCGACTGGATCAGGCGGAAATCCTGAAACACGATGCCGAGGGTGCGGCGGAAGTACGGGATCTTGCTCTTGCGCATGGTATTAAGATCGAACCCGTTGATATTGATGGTGCCGGAGGTGGGCACTTCCTCGCGCATGATCAGTTTTAAGAGAGTACTTTTGCCGGCGCCGGAAGCGCCGACGATAAAGACGAACTCACCGTTCTCGATTTTGATGTTGAGATCGTTGATCGCCTTGACTTTGGTGTCCTCATAGACCTTGGACACGCCTTTGAATTCTATCAATGCAAACACCTGATCCTTGTTTGTAGTTTTGTTGACGGAAAACGGACGCTTGTCCGAACTGCACGAATGCTATTGTAGCACACTTTATTACAAATTGTAACCCCTTTTGCAAAAAATTAAGACTTTCTTCACACATTCTTTGAGCGACGGGGCGCGCCGTCGGATAAACGGGTGTATAATCGCGGCGCGGCGCGGGTTTTTCAACATTTGGCGCACGGGGTGCGACCGCCGGTTTTCGGTCGGCGCGGCGCGGGAAGCGCCGACGGACCGCCGCAAAAAATAAAACAAACTGTAAACATTTGCCCCCCCGAAAAAAGCACCAAAACCGCGCGGCGATTTTGGTGCTTGGGGAAGGACGTTAATATTTGACGGGATTGGCGTCGAGGTACTTCTTGACCATAAGCGCTACCTTAAAGACGATGGCGTCGTCAAACTCGCGCAGGTCCAGGCCGGTCAGCTTCTTGATCTTTTCAAGGCGATAGACAAGCGTGTTGCGGTGAACAAAGAGCTTGCGGGACGTTTCGGAAACGTTGAGGTTGTTCTCAAAGAACTTCTGGATGGTGAAGAGGGTTTCCTGATCGAGCGAATCAATGGAACCGACCTCGAAGATCTCTTTGAGGAACATCTCGCACAGCGTCGTCGGCAACTGATAGATCAGACGGGCGATACCGAGATGGTCGTAGGAAACGATGTTCTTTTCGGTATCAAAGACCTTGCCGACCTCAAGCGCCACCTGCGCCTCTTTGAACGAACGCGCCAACTCGCGCACGCCGACGACCGTGGTGCCGATACCGACGAGGGAATGGGTACCGTAATCGGCCGAAAGCGAATCGCAGATGGAACTGGCGAGTTTTTCAAGGTCTTTGCCTTCGACGTCGCTCTTGACCTCTTTGACGAGAGCGATATCGGTCTCGCTGATATTGATGACAAAATCCTTGGTCTTGTCGGGGAACAGACTCTGCAAAACGTCATAGACGGAAACGTCGGTGCGTTCACTCAGACGGATGAGCAGCACGACGCGGGACGCCTCGTTATTGAAGTGCAGTTCACGGGCCTTGAGATAAATGTCGCCGGGCAGAATGTTGTCAAGAATGATGTTCTTGACAAAGTTGCTGCGGTCGTACTTTTCATCATAAAACTGCTTGATGCCCGCAAGGGACACGCAGAGAACGCCGATGTAGTTTTTGCTGACATCGTCGTCGCCGTCCACAAACACCGCGTACTCGGGGTGGGCGTGCGCGCCGAACGCACGGTACAGGCGGCCGTCGTACGAGACGTTGCCCTGGGCGGTGATCAGCGAGGAGAAATTGACGGGAACGATTTCGCCGATGCCGCCGAGGTCGGTACAGGCGATGACGGTACCGCTCTCGTCAATGACGCCGATGGTCCTGTCGACGACGTCACGCATCTGGTGCAGCATACTTTGAAACAATCGATTGGACATAACAACCCTCCGCAGACCTCAAATTTTAACAAATTCACAAGGTCTGTCTTATACATAATACACAATGGCGCGAAAAATTGCAATAGTTTTTCAAAAATTTTTCCGATTTTTTATGCAATTTGATACCTCGTAGAACAAAATAACGGGAAAACAGGCGAAAAAAGCCGGTTTTTCCGTTATTATTCATTCGTCATTTTGCCCAAGAAGGCGGAGTTCCTCCGCCGTCAACGGCCGGAGTTCTCCCCTTTCGAGCAATGGGTCAAGCGGGACGGCGCCGATGGCGATGCGTTCCAGCGCCACAACGTGAACGCCGAGGGCGGCAAACATCCGTTTCACCTGATGATAGCGCCCCTCATGCACGGTGACGCGGTACGTGCGGGCTGTGCTTGTCCGCTCCAGCGCTGCGCTTAACAGCACGGTGCCGTCGCCGAGGACGAGCCCCTGCTCAAAAGCCGCGGCCGCCGCGGGATAATCGAGATCGCCGTCGACCGTTGCAAGATAGGTCTTGGGCACGTGGCGGCGCGGGGCAAGCAGGCGGTGCGCGAAATCGCCGTCGTCGGTGATCAGGCAGAAGCCGACCGTGTCTTTATCGAGCCGTCCGGCGGGAAACAGCCCGCGACGGCGCAGGGCGGGCGGCACCAGATCGACGACGGTGGGGCCGTCCTTCCCCTCGGTGGCGCTGACGACCCCCGCGGGTTTATTGAGCATATAGTAGACGTGCTGCGCCGTACAGACGCTCTCGCCGCGCACGGTTACCGCGTCGCCCCATACCGCGGGCGCTGCGGGGTCGGAGACGGGCTTGCCGCCGAGACACACCTCACCGGCCCGCAGCAGGCGGTGCACCTCGCTGCGGGTAAGTTCCGTCGAAGCCGCCAGCAGACGGTCAAGCCGCAGGGTTTTCACGTACTTCCCTCTTCCCGGGCGAAGCCGTGCATGAATCCGTCCAGCCGGACGGAGCAGACGTCGCCGCCGATGATCTTCCCCCGCCACACCAGCACGTTGGCGCGTATGACGCCGTCGGCCGGTTCGCCGGGGTAATTCGTAATTGTAAAGGTCCAGCGCTTTACGCGTTTGCCCGCGTAGGGCGTCAGGTCAAACCCCTGCCCGCGCTGAATGGCGTTATAGTTTTGGTACACGTCGTCAAACTCCTCGGGCAGGCGCACTTCACGGATCTCGAGCGGTTCGGGTGCGGTCTCCCACCCGAAGGCGGAAAGAAAGCGCCCGACATCCGCCGCGCCGGAAACGGACAGTTCCGCCCTCTGCGCCGAGCGCGAAACGGGAGCGCTGCGTGACCCGGCAAGACCGAGAAACGCCACGGCGGCAACGGCGGCCGCCAGGCATATACCCACGCAGACGGCCCGTTTGAGGGCACCGGAACGAATGGAGAAAACGAACATAAAGAACTCCCCTTTCGTGCTATCCTATGTACGAAAAGGGAGTTTGATGAGCGTTACAGGAACAAATCGAGATACCCGTCGAAAATCGCTTCGCCGACGAAAGCGCACAGGGCGCTGCCGGCCGCAAGGAACGGGCCGAACGGCACCACGCCGCGCATCTTCTTTTTGAAAAACAGCTTGCGCAGCAGTGCGAACAGCGCGCCGAGGATAGCCGCCGCAAACAGCGCGACAACAACGGCCTTCCACCCGAGGACGAACCCGACCGCCGCCATCAGCTTGATATCGCCGCCGCCCATGGCACGGCCGCCTGTGACGAGCGCGATCAGGAAGAACAGACCGGACACGGCCACCAGGCCGATGCCGCGGGAGATGATGAAACTGACGAAGTCGGGCGTGAATCCCTTTTCGGCGATCAGTTTATCACCGGCCAGCAGCAGGCCGGCAACAAAGATGACGATCCACTGGGAATCGGGGATGATCTGATGTTCGGCGTCCACCCACGCGGCAACAAGCAGCGCCGAGAAGAACGCCAGATAGCCGAGCAGCCCGAGCGACAGCCCCGTCCCCTGCTCGGTAGCGCCGCCGCACAGAACGACGTACGCCAACACGTACATCACGCCGTTGAGCGCTTCCACAATGGGATAGCGCGGCGAGATGGGCGCTTTGCAGTAACGGCACTTGCCCCGCAAAAACAGCCAGCTGAACAGCGGGAACAGGTCCTTGGCATACAGCCGATGCTTACAGTTGGGGCAGAAGGAATGGTCGGAAAGACGGTCAAATTTCAGACCGAGCGGCAGACGGTAGATCAGCACGTTCAGAAAACTGCCGATGACCGTGCCGAGCACGAACAGGACGATGGAAATGTACGCGGTCAGAAAATGCGTAAACTGCATAGGGGCTCCTCCGTTCTTGGATGGAAAACTGCTTGTACGCCAATTATAACCGTACGGCGCGGCAAAGTCAACAAAAACGCGGGCGTTTTTTCGTGAAATCGGACCTTCGAAATATGAAAAAATTTGAAATAATCTATTGAGTTTTTGCAACTCATATGTTATATTTGTATTAACCATAACTCGAGGGAGGCCTCTGTTTATGAAGAAAACGAAACTTCGCATGGTGGCTGTCGTGCTTGCCGCGGCGCTCGTCTTTTCGGCAGCGTCGGTCGGCGCGGTCGCCCTGACCTTCTCGGTCGCGGGCAAGATCCGCGGCGCCGGCCCCGTCCCCGGCCAAGCGTCGGTCATCAACGTCAACAGCGTTGAGGACTTTGCCACGCTGTATGAAGAGCAGCCCGAACTGTTCGCCGAACCGGAAACAGCCGAAGCGCCCGCCTATGACGCGCCCGCCGATCCGGTCATTTACCCGACGGTCATTCTGCCCGGCATCAGCCAGTCCATCTCCTACCTTGCCGACAGCGAGGGCAACCCCGCCGTTGATGCGCAGGGCAACGAACTGAGCGGCGGCCTGATCATCCTCGATCAGTCCAAGATCGCGCCGACGCTGGTCAACCGTCTGCTGATCCCGCTTTCGCGCTCGCTTCTGTGGCAGGACGACGTCGGCCTGAGCGAAGGCGTTTACAACACCATCAAAGATCTGTTCTACGTACAGGCCTCCGATAAAAACGGCAACCCCGTCAACAATCTGAAGACCGTTTCGTACAACACCTCCGTCGCCGGCATGAGCCAGGATGACCGCGATTACTTCTATCGCATGATCCCGATGCAGTCCATCGTCGACGAGGTCGGTGAAGACAACCTGTACCTGTACGCCTTCCCGCTGATCGGCGATCCGATGGAAAGCGCCAAGGGCCTTGATAAGTATATCCAGATGGTCAAGCAGCAAAAGGGCGTTGACAAGGTCAACATCGCCACCATTTCGCTGGGCGGCACCATCTTCACGGCGTACCTTGAGAATAAGAAGGGTTCGGGTTACCCGGACATCAACCGCGTGATCAACGTCGTTTCCTGCCTGCAGGGTACCGACATCATGGGCGACTTCTATCTGCGCCAGTGGAACCTTGAGGACGAGTTCTTCTTCCACGAGTACATCCCCGCCATCCTCAAAGCCAATGAAGATTATGAGACCCTCGGCCACGTGATCAACATTCTGCTCAAGATCTTCCCGAAGAAGGTCGTGTACGCCATTCTGACCTCCGCCATCAGCGGCCTTCTCGACAACATGATGCTCAACTGTCCGCAGTTCTGGGCCATGCTGCCGACCGACCGCTTTGACGATTGCAAGGCGAAATACAGCTATATCTGGGACGATCCCTCCTACGCGAAGCTCGCCGCCAAGATCGACAAGTTCCACAAGGCGGCCGTCAACCTGAAAGCGAACCTGACCGATCTGAACAACCGCGGCGTCATCGTCGATAACGTTGCCGGTTTCGGCTTGAGTTACTTCTGCTACGATTACAACTTCTTCGGCGCGATGGCCTCCTCCAAGGTCACCAACAGCGACGGCATTATCGACATTGACGGCACCACCCTGGGCGCCACCTACGCCCCCGCCGGTCAGGTCCTGCCCGACGACGTGCTGAACCGTCCCGACGCGATCATCTCCCCCGACGGCAGCGTGGACGTTTCCACCGCCCTGTTCCCGAACAACACCTGGCTCTTCCAGGGCCAGCACCACGAAGTCGGCCGCAACGACGTGGTCATCAAACTGATCGGCAAGCTGATCACCGGTCAGATCAAATCCACCGCCGATATGGCTGACGAGTTCCCGCAGTTCAACGGTACGCGCAACACCCGCAACCTCACCCGCTGGTACCTCGGCGACGCTGAGAACGTGCTGAACGCGGACGACCAGGCCCAGTACGACCAGGCGGATCTTGACGAGCTGCAGGCCGCTTACGACGAGTGCCAGGATATGCTGAGCAACACTATCTGCGAGCCCTCCACCGCCGAGGCCGCCACACAGCGCCTTTTGAACGCGCTGTGCCGCGTGGGCGTCCGCAGTGAAGAGGACCACACCACCGACGAGGTGCTGGAGGCCATCTCCAAGTTCTTGGACGATACGCTTTACGCGGTCTTCGGAGCGGGCGGCTTCTCGGACATCGTGACGACCGGCCCCTTCCCGAACGGCATCGCAAGAAGTTAACACCGCTTTCGAACCACACGCACTACAGCCGCTTCGGTCACCCGGAGCGGCTGCTTTTCAACGGAGCAGACCATGAAGGTTTTTTTCTACACGCTCGGCTGCAAGGTCAACCACTATGAATCGCAGGAAATGGGCGAGGAACTGGAACGCCGCGGTTTCACCGTCGTCACGGACCCCCGTGACGCGGACGCCGTGGTGGTGAATTCCTGCGCCGTCACGGCCGAAAGCGTACGCAAAACGCGGCAGGCGGCACGGCGCTTTCGCAAGCTGAACCCCGGCGCGGTGCTGGCCGTTACCGGCTGCGCCACCCAGACCGAACCCGAAAAGCTGAGCGAACTCGGCGTTGACGTGCTGTTGGGCAACCGCACCAACGGCGATCTGGCCGAGGCCCTGCAGACGGCGGCGGAGCACAAGGTCGTGGACCTGCGCCCGCACGAAACGGGCGAAGCGTACGGCGGCACGGGCATCACCCGCTTTGACGGGCACACCCGCGCCTTTTTGAAGATCCAGGACGGCTGCGACCGCTTCTGCTCCTACTGTCTGATCCCCTACGCCCGCGGACGCTCGCGCTCCAAAGACCCGCTGGAGATCGACCGCGAACTGGCGGCGCTGGCCGCAAACGGCTACCGCGAGATCGTGTTCGTGGGGATCGACCTGTCGGACTACGGCAAAGGCGAGACGTTCACTCTGCCGGACGCCCTGCGGCTTGCGGAAGCGTATGACGGTATCGCGCGCGTGCGGCTGGGTTCGCTGGAACCGCACAGCATGACCGACGCGCTGATCGCGGAGCTAGCAAAACTGCCGAAACTCTGCCCGCACTTTCACATCTCGGCGCAGAGCGGTTCGGACCGCGTATTGAAAGCAATGAACCGCCACTACACCGCC
>CADBON010000023.1 GCA_902796315.1 Oscillospiraceae bacterium
ATAGGCAAGGATCCATTCCTCGGCCTGCCGCAGAACGGCGTCGCCGGCAGGGGAGACGCTCGCCTCATCGTCGGTAAACACGGCCGCGGTGAGGGCGGCGCCGTCACTCGTGAGCCGCAGCGTGCCGAACGGCGTTTGCACGAGGGCTTCAGCGGCGCTTTTTGGTCGTTCGTTTTTCACGCGGGGGCAGCTCCTTTTCTTCAAAGGCGTCCAGCGCGGCGTCGAGGTCGGCGTTCTCGGCTTCTTCAAGCCGTCTGCGCTGTTCGCGTTCCGCCTCTTCTTCCTCTTCGGCGGCAAGGCGCAGCGCTTTTTGACGGCGGCGCTTGCGGCGAAGAACGGCGGTGACGATCAGCAGCACCAGCACCAGCGCCACGAACCCGTACAGAAGGGCGCCGATGGCGGACGTGTGGGTGAAATAAGTGCCGAAATCAAAGCCCGTGTCGGTTTTCAGAATGCGGGCGCCGCTGTAATCGGTCGGGATGCCGCCGCGCCAACTCTTGAGCAGGGTGGCAAAGGCGACCCACGCCTTGGTCTCGGTACCGGCCGTTTCGTCGCGCAGAACGGCTTGCCCGGCGCCGGTCAAGGGGTCGCCCTCGCTGTTGCGGGGCGTGATCTTGACGAAGCCGTGGCTCTTGTCGGCAAGGGTTTGCAGGGTCTTGTAGGATTCGGTCGTAAAGACGACGGGGTACAGCGTTTTGTTGCCGACGGGTTCCCGGTCGCCGGCGGCGTTCGTGACGAAAACTTCGCTGACGCGGCTCAACGGCGGGCGATAGCGATCAAATTCATATGAAAAGCCCGCGCCGAAGACCTGCAGACGGCGATTGACCTGCCCGAGCGAGCAGTCAATCTCGCAGAGCGTGCGCAGATCTTTGCCCGTCAGATAGGCCTTGACGAGCGAACTGCCGGTACTGCCGTCAACGCCCGTACCGGTCGGCACGACCGCATAGGCCTGCGCGAGCGAAATGCTTCCCTCGCGCAGTACGTCGCAGATCTCGCTGCCGAAGGTGAAGCCGAGGGCCGTTTCGTCACCCGCGGCGGCCACGTAACTGTCAACGACAAGGTCGCCGATGGCGTGGTTGGCAAGCCCCTCGGTATCGGCGGGACGGTCGAAATCAAAGCGGCTGGTGGTCAGTTCCTCGTCGAACGAGAAGCCGAAGGGGTCAAGAAAGTCCTGCTGAACGGTTTTGCGATAGGCGTCCACCGTCTTTTCAACGCCCTTGTCTTTTTTGACGGTCTTGTCCAGCGGAACAAGGCGATACGCGTCGATTTCATGCAGGGCCACGTCGTAATCCAACAGACCGAGATAGCGCCCGTCGGGCCCGCAACTCAGAATACTGGTGTTCTCCACCTCTTTTACGGTGTTGAGCGGCTGGGTGGTGTTGCCGCTGATAATGACGTCGATCCCCTTGACTTTCTGCGCGAGCGAGATATCCTCGCCGAACAGGAGTTTGCCGTCGCCGCTGTGGCTCAGGCAGATGATCGGGTCACAGCCCGCGTCCTGCAACGCTTTGACGCACGCCCCGGCCGCTTTGACGCGGTCGGTGAAGGTCACGCCGTCGCCGATGGAGGCGGCGGCCTTTTCACCCATCAGGCCGAACACGCCGACCTTGATGGTCGCGGTTTCGTTCCCCGACAGTTCAAACACCTCATACGGCTTGCCGCCGACGGCTTCGTACGCGGCTTTCAGTTCGGCGTTGTCGCCGAAATCGATGTTGGCGCACAGCAGCATGGGCGGATTTTCGGCGTTGCCGAGCGCTTTTGCCAGCGCGGCGGAACCGTAGGTGAATTCCTCCTCGCCGAGCGCGGCGGCATCATAGCCGAGCGCGCCAAGCAGCGAGAGGTCGGGCGCCCGGTCGGCAAAAATGCCGCTGAACAGCGTACCGGCGGAATAGCCGCCGGCATCCAGCACCAGCGTATTGGGGTTGTCTTTACGGTAGCGGTCCACCAGCGTTTTGATCCGCGCATATCCGCCCGTGCTTTGCGGCTTGGCGCCGTCGTAGGTCTGATAGGGCAGAATACGGTCGTGCAGGTCGGACGTGAACAGAATGCGAATGGGCGGGAAATTATCGCTCGCCAAAGCGGGCGCCATACACAGCGCCGTCAGC
>CADBON010000024.1 GCA_902796315.1 Oscillospiraceae bacterium
CGTCGTCAATTTCTGGGCGACGTGGTGCCCGCCCTGCCGCAGCGAACTGCCCGATTTCAACGCCCTTGCCGCCGAGTACGGCGACCGGGTCGTGTTTCTGATGGTGAACTGCACCAACCAGGAGAGCGGCGTCGCGGCCGTCAATCAATTCATTTCCGACGAGGGGTACACCTTCCCGCTCTATTACGACGGCAACGGCTCCGCTTCGCGCACGTACGGCGTGACGGGCATCCCGACCACGCTGTTCATCGCACCGGACGGTACGCTCGCCGACACGCAGGTCGGTATGCTCACCGGCAGCGCCCTGCGCAGCGGTATTGAAAACATTCTGGCATAACGCCCGCGCGCCGCGCTGAAAACCACCAATGAAAAGACGCCTGTCGGTCATTTACCGACAGGCGTCTTTTGTTTTCATTCGTCCAGTTTTTTGTTCAGTTTTTTTGTGACGTGCTTTGTGATCGTATAAATGACAATCCAGATAACAGCATACGCAAGTACAAATAATACGGTGGTAATTAGCACGGCCTTCCAATCAAGCGGCATCCATCTGTTCACAAGGTACGCACCCATATACACCGCATACAAGCACAACAACTGAAGTGCCGCCGCTTTGAAAGGCGACCAGTGTTCGATTCTGTGAAAAACGATTGTTCCCCCGTGCACAAAAGCAATGATATACGTACTCACGATGGCAAGAAAGACCTGACCGCCCCTGATCGTGAGGTTGGCGGGGCTCAAGGTCATCCACAGAAGGTACCCCCCGATAATCGGGCCGAGTCCCGCAAAGCAGGCGCCGAATGTCAAAAACTGTTTCACGTACACGTTCATTTGCTGTTTCATTTGATACCCATCCTTTCCATGACGTATTTTGTTTGACGTCTTGAAATGTAATCCGTTTCGCCGTTTGTCAGTTCCACAAGCAGCGAACCGCCCCAGGAGGAAGAGAATTTTTTGATGTGTCTTTTATTGACAAGCGCGGACTGGTTGATTTTCAGAAACGTGTCGCCGAGCATTTCTTCGAGCTGATACAGGCGGAGTTTCAATTGATATGTTCCGTCGGCGGTCGACGCATAGACTTTGTTGTCTTCCACAAACACACGGTAGATACCGTTTTTTGTCAAGGGAACAATCTCGTTCTCTTTATACCCGTTGAGGTTGACTGCATAATTGTTGACCAGCGTTTCAATCTGTTCGACCAGCTCGTTCCGTTCGCGCGCGTGGATCTCAATGTGCTCATCTTCGTCTTTATTAATGAATAAACGAAGTTTCATCTCTTCACATCCTCGTCTGTATTGAACCATATTGCACCGAGTCATGCAACAGGTTTCAAGTATTCGGTTCGTTTTGCGCCGTAAGCGGTTAAAAACGAGAAAAGAACGGAGCGGACAAAGTAAGTGCCCGCTCCGTTCGTCTTATTGTCAATAAATCTTTTCGTAATCGGGAAACGGCTTTTTGAAAAAGTCGGAGGTATCGAGCGGCGTTCCGTCGCGCTTGGCGCAGATGACGGAGACCAGCATTTTCACGTCCGTCACGCGGTGGGCGTGGCGGCCGCGGCGGAAGTACCACAGCAGGTTTTCTTCACAGCCGAGCAGACGGTACGCCTCTTTGGCGGCCATACTCGTCTGCCACGAGCCGATCGGGTTCGTCCAGATATCGTCGCACGCCTCGGCGACGATCAGCGTGCGCGGGGCGACGAGCGCCTTGAGAAAGTGGCAGTCAAACGGCAGATCCTGTTCGCGCTCGGCGTAGGGTTTCATGCCCTCGCCCAGCCATTCGGGGAAGTGGTTGACCATATCCGCCAGCGTTTCGCTGCGGTGCAGTTCGCCCCCGACCTCCGCGCTCATGTGGATGCGATAGCACCCGCACGCGCCGCAGTTCGTTTCATTGGGGCAGACGATGGCGGCGCGCTCATCGAGCACGCCCGCGAGCATGGCGGTCTTGGCGCCGCGGCTGTGCCCCGTGAACGCCACTAAATTCAGATCCACGCCGCCGATGATCTCCAGCGCGTCCACCGCGCGGCTGTACCCCCACGCCCAGGCGCCGATGGCGCCGAAGGTACGGTCGGGGTACGCCCCGTACAGCGGGCCGCGACGGTCGCGTTCGCTGTCCACGTCGTGGGCGAGCTCGGTGCGGTCAAACAGCGCCAGCGCGATCCCCTTATCCAAAAAGGCGTTCAGCCATTCCGCGTCAAAAGCGTAGTTCCAGCAGCGGTCGCCGTCCACAACGACGGGCGGGTTTTTGACGCCGTTCGGAAGGAAGAGATACAGCGTGAACGCGATCTCCTTATCGCCGATCTGCGAGATCACGCGGTAACCGCGGCGGTCGCGCGAGGTGACGTACAGCGGTTCGACCGTCAGACGGTCGGGCGCGCCCGACTGCGTGCCGTACTGCAGTTCCACCGCGGCGGGAAAGATCTCGGCGCGGCGCTTTTGCCAATCGGCGGGCGTCGACACCTTGCCGCCGTCCGCAAAGGTGAACAGGTCCGGCAGTTTGCCGAGCACGTCGTAACTCTTGACTTGCAATAAACTCTCGTCAAAATCAAAGTCGGTCATTGTGCGGCCTCCTTATATCAGTTTTTCAAACCCTTCGGTGGAGTACGGTTCGCCCGCGCGCTTGTGCGCGAGCTGTTCAGTCAGCTTGTTGAACCGCGCCTTGGTGACAGGGTACAGCACCAGTCCCAAAATGGACAGCGCCAAAAAGCAGGCCGGGAACAGGGTGGAAACGCTTTCGATGCCGTCGATGGTCTTGGCGCTCTGTACGGTCAGCGACGGGTCGTAGCCGGTCAACTGCAGCACAAGGCCCGCCAGCCACATCCCGATCGCGGCGCCGAATTTTTGAATGAACTGCGGGAACGCGGTGATCACGCTCTCGCGCCGTTTGCCGGACACGAACTCGTCAATTTCCACCAGATCGTAGGCCATGGAGTAAAACAGCGTCCAGAACGCGCCGCCCGCAATACCCATAAACACGGGCTGGGTGACCAGCATCACGATGGAGCCGGGGCGCAGGCCGATGAACTTGGACGCCAGCAGGCCGACGAACGTGATCGAGAAAAAGATGATGCAGGTCAGACGGCGGTCGGTCTTTTCGGCGATCTTGGTAACGAGCGGGATAACCGCCGCCATCACGACCACCAGCCCGACGATGAAGACGGCGACGTAGGTGTCGTAATCCACCTGAATACAATCCTTAATCATATACACGATGTTGGTCTGCAGCATCGACGAGGCGGCAAGGAAGCAGAAGATAAACAGCACGAAGTTCTTGAAGGGCTTTAACTTCATGACCTCGCCGAAGGTCTTGAAAATGTCGGTCCACTTGCCCTTTTCTTCGACGGTCGTTTCGCGCCTGAGCGTCACGCCGCGCAGCGAGAGCACGCACAGCACGCCGAAGACCGTGGCGACAACGCTGATAACGACCGCGGTCAGCAGCCAACCCATGGCCGCCGATACCAAAAGGCCCGCAAATACGCCCGGCAGGATAGAGGGCACGATGTTGCCCGCCGCGATCGCCGCGGTGTTGATCAGCGACGAGGTGCCGCGAATGGAGGTGCGCTCGTCATAATCCTGCGTGATATCGGCCACGACGGCGTAGTACGGAATGGTATACACCGTGTAAAATAGCCAGAACAGCATGGTCATGGCGATATAGAACACGAACTTGCCGCCCTGCGGCAGATTGCCCAGCGGCACGAATGCGGCGACAAAGGTGACCGCCATCGGGAACAGCGACCGCGCCATGAACTTGCGCTTGTCGCTCTTGCCCTTGTCGGCGTAATACCCGATGATCGGGTCAGTCACGGCGTCCCACAGTACGGAGACCAAACTGATGGTGCTCGCGAGCAGCGGCGCCATTTTTACCACGTCCGTCAAAAAGACGAGGTAATAGGTGTAAAACATATTGTAAACGAGCGACTCGGTCAAAATCCCTCCGCAGTAGCCGAGCCGTTTGGCTCCGCGAAAGCCGCTTGTATTCGCCATATCGTTCTCTCCTTTTCAAAAGACCTCACGCTTGGCGCTTGTGCACCCCGTACAGATGCACCACGTTCATATCCTTCTCTTTGTCGGTGCCGTGGGCGCCGAAACCGCCCAGCACGCGGTGACAGCCGTGGTCGGGGCAGAAGCCGTACAAAAAGTTGTGGGCGCGCCACACCTCGCCCAGGGTGCGCACGAGCGACGCGTAAAACGCGAGGTTGTCGTCCAGCGCCGCAAGCGACGCGCTCCCCTCGGGGCCGTGCTTGTGCATGGTGCCGTCGTAATTGCCGTTATAGACGGTGATCAGGTCGTACCGGTCCTCGCGCACCAATTCCAGCGCCTTTTCATTGACCTCCTCCACGCTGTCGTAGATGAAGTAGTCCATGTCGCGCTCCAAAAAGATTTTGGAGATACTGTCCCCCGCCGTGCTGACGATGACGGGCTTTTTGCCCGCGCGGATCAGATAGTCGAACAGCGTGTCGACCGTCAAAACGGGCTTCTCGTATTTTTGAATGCCGTGCACGGCGGGCAGCAGGCCGCTGTACATCGTTGCAAAGCACACGGGAGTGACGCTGGGCATCACCGAGCGCATCGGCACCGTCAGGTCGCTGACCGCTTCGGCGTCGATGAATTTTTCTCGGTACTTCTCATAGATCCACAACGCGACGGCGTCGGGGTTATAGAGCAGCACGCGGTCGACGGTCTCGCCGCCGAGGGTCGCGGCCGCCAGCTCCGCCAAAGCGGGGTTGTGCGGCTCAAGTCCCTGCGGTACCGCAAGGCCGAAGGCCTGCAGCACCGTGGGGCAAACGGACGAAATACAGGGGCGGTCGGTTGGTTCGGGCATGGTGTTTCCCCTTTCCCGTCAGTCGGCAAGCACTTTGCCGCAGAATGCAAGAATATCGGCAAAGACCTCGTCCTTGCAGAACTCGTTGTGGATCTCGTGGCGGGCGCCCTTATAGAGTTTCATCGACACGTCCTTGACGCCGGCGGCCTTCAGTTTTTCGCACACGGCGGTCACGCCCTTGCCGTAGGCGCCGACCGGGTCTTCCGCGCCGGCGATCAGCAGCAGCGGCAGATCCTTGGGCACGGACTCGAACCATGCGGCGTTGCTGACGCTGCCCAGCAGTTCCATCATGTTTTTGTAGCCGCTTGCGCTGAACATAAAGCCGCAGGCGGGGTCGGCGACGTATTTGTCCACGACGGCCTCGTCGGTGGTGAGCCAATCAAACGGGGTGCGGCCGGGGCAGCGCTTGTTGTAGGAGCCAAAGGCGATCTTGTCCACCAGTTTGCCGGGGGTGCGCTCCCCCTTGATTTTGGCGGTAAGGCCCGCCAACAGCGCGCCGGCGGCGGTGGGCTGGGGACCGCTGGTGCCGCAGATGACGGCGCCCTCAATATCCGCGGCGTATTTGGCGATGTAACTGCGCGCCACGAACGAGCCCATGCTGTGCCCCATCAGGACGACGGGTTTTTGGTACGTCTCTTTAAGAAGCAGGGTGAACTTGTGCGCGTCATCCACAAAACCGCGGCCGGCCTTGTTGTTATCGCCGCCGAAAAAGCCCCAATCTTTTTGATCTTTGACCGAACGGCCGTGACCGACGTGGTCGTTGACGGCGAAGACGTAGCCGGCCTCGCAAAAGACCTTGGCCATGGGCTCATAGCGTTCGCCGTGCTCGGCCATGCCGTGGATCAGTTGAAACACGGCCTTGATCTCCCCTTCGGGGACCCAGGCGCGGGCGTAGATATCGCTCTGACCGGTCACGGACGGGTACGAAAACTCTTTGCGAATGATTTCCATAGTATCACCTCATCAAGAAATTTTGAATCAAAACGGCACGGGGCCGCAACAGACGTTATTTGTTGCCGCTTTTGCGGATATATTTGTCGCAGAGATCGTTGATCTGGTCGGCAAACTTCGCCAGTTCGCCGTTCGACAGTCCACGGCTCAAGTTGATGACGCTCATCAGGCGCTTGCCGGCCTCCGTCACGCGCTCATAGACCCGGTTGGCGCGGCGGCGCCCGTCGCTGACCTTGCTGATCTTGACCACCTTGCCGTGCTCGGTGCACGTGCCGCTGACAAGGTCGTATTCGTCACCGCTGTACGGCGCGACCGCCGGAATGCCCAGTTTGGTGTGGACCGTGTCGGCAAAGGCGTCGCACACCGTATCGTCGCCGTGGTTGACGAAAACGCGGCGCGGCTTGTTCTCCATTTTTTCAAGCCAGCCGAGCAGCATATCGCGGTCGGCGTGACCGCTGATGCCCTCCAGCGATTCGATCTTGGCGTGGACGGCGATCTCCTCGCCGAAAATCTGCGTGCTTGCGGCGCCGTTCAGCAGTTTGCGGCCCAGCGTGCCCTCCGCCTGATAGCCGACGAAAAGGACGGTGCTGTCCTGCCGCCAAAGGTTGTGCTTGAGGTGGTGGCGGATCCGCCCCGCCTCGCACATGCCCGAAGCGGAAAGGATGACCTTCGGCCGCATATCGAAGTTGACGGCCTTGCTTTCGTCGGAGGTGACGCTCAGCGTCAGCCCGGGGAAGTTGATGGGATCGACACCCTGCGCGAGCAGGTCGAGCGTTTCG
This sequence comes from Oscillospiraceae bacterium, assembly GCA_902796315.1. GTDB lineage: Bacteria > Bacillota > Clostridia > Oscillospirales > Acutalibacteraceae > DTU089. Next base: position 6,549 of record CADBON010000024.1, read on the forward strand.
TCGTCATAATACTCGGTCAGGCCGCCGTCATAGATCCTGGTCGCCTCCACCGCAAGGGGCGAATCGACGTAGACGGGAAAATGTTCAAACCCGGGCGTAAGCCCTTTTTCTTTGATGGTGCGCAGCAGGTACAGCATCTCCTGCGTGCGGCCGACGGCGAAACACGGCACCACCACGTTGCCGCCGCGGTTAAAGGTGTCGTTCAGCACACGGGCCAACTGCGAAACGTAATCGGGCCGCTCACCGTGCAGGCGGTCGCCGTAGGTGCTTTCGATCACCACGTAATCGGCGTCGGGCGGGCCTTGCGGGTCGCGGATCAGCGGACGGTTGACGTTGCCGAGATCGCCCGAAAAAAGCAGGGTGCGCGTCTCGCCGTCCTCGGTCACGGTAACGCGGATGCTGGCCGAGCCGAGCAGATGCCCCGCGTCGGTAAACCCGACAGTAACGCCCGGAAAGGGGCTGAAAGTCTCGCCGTAGCCCTTGCTCACAAACAGGCGCAGGGCGTTTTGGGCGTCGATGACCGTGTAGAGCGGCACGTACGGGTCCAGCCCCGCGCGCTTGGCCTTGCGGTTGCGCCATTCGGCCTCGCTCTCCTGGATATAGGCGGAATCGCGCAGCATAATGTCACAGAGTTTCGCCGTGGCTTCGGTGGTGTAGACGGGACCGCGAAAGCCGCGCGCCGCCATAAGCGGGATCAGCCCCGAGTGGTCGATGTGCGCGTGCGTCAGCAGAATGGCGTCCACCTCGCCCGCCGCGACGGGCAACTCCGCGTTCTCGTAAATATCGGCGCCCTGCTCCATACCGCAGTCAATGAGAATGTGCTTGCCGCAGGCGTTAAGCAGCGTGCACGAGCCGGTGACCTCGTGAGCGGCACCGATAAAGGTGAGTTTCATACAGTCGCATCCTTTCAACGGTTGCTTTTCTTTGTTAAGATTGTAGCACAAACAAGCGGCTATGGCAACAAAGACTCTGCGATTTTCAAAAAGAACAGTTGATTTTTTTCGAAGAATGTACTATACTATGACGGTAACTCCCCCGGGAGCATACGCCGGTATGATGGAATTGGCAGACGTGCCAGACTCAAAATCTGGTGGTGGCGACACCGTGTCGGTTCGACCCCGACTACCGGCACCA
>CADBON010000025.1 GCA_902796315.1 Oscillospiraceae bacterium
CCTGCTGCTGAACGACGGCGAGGTCGCCGAGTATTCCGACGCCGAAAACCTGACGCACCCCGCGAGCGACTTCGGCAAAAAATTCGTCTCGCGCTGGAAACTGTGACGTTCGCCCACGAAAAAAACGCCCCGCGGGGCGTTTTCTTTTTGCGTTATTGTGGAAATCGTTGCCGTTATTTTTTGCGGACGTACTTCACCAGCGCGGCAATCGCGGCCAGCAACACCGCGCCGATGGCGAACCAGATCATAAATTCGTAGGGGATCCACGTCAGCGCCCACTCGCCCAGCAGGGTGAACAGCACGACGCGCGGCGCCACGCCGAAAAACGAGACGAGGATGTATTTGCCGTACCCCATATTCGACGCGCCGAGGAACAGACTGACAAAATCGATGGGAAAAACGGGCAGGGCGCGCACGACGAAGATGGCGCCGAGTTTTTTGTCGCGCAGGGTCATGATCTTTTCGCCGTACTTCGTGCCCTTGAGTTTGCGCTCGACGCGCTCGCCGCCGAGGAAGCGGCCGAGCAGCCAGGTGGCGGTCAGTTCGATAAAGACGCCCGCGCAGTTGACCAGCACCGCCGGGAGCGGGGCGAACGCGACGCCGACCGCAACGTAAAAGACCGAGGCAGGAATGACGAACACGAACGCCTTTAACAGATAAATGCCCAAAACAATGACCGCGGCCGCAACGCTCCCGCCCGCCTTTTCGGCGATGGCGGCGACGTCGACGGACCGCAGCCGGTCATAGTTGCACACGACGAAAACAACGATGGCCAAAACGACCGCCACCCGGACGGCGATGCCCCATCTGCGTTTCGTCTGCTCGCTCAAGTGAATCTCCTTTACCGTTCGTCGGTGGGAATGGGTTCGGGCTCGCCGCTCGCCAGGCGCGAACGCTCGGCGCAGAAAATGACGCGGTGGCCCGCCACGCTGTCAAAGATCGACGTGCAGGAGATCGAGGTCGGTTCCCCCGCGACGTACCGCACAAAATCGGCGATCAGCGCTTCGTCGCCGCCGCCGTGCCCTTCGGCCGCGGCGTTCAGGTCGACCTCTTCGACGTCGAAGAAAGAGCCCGGACGCGGGTCGATATGACGGACGGTCAGGGTGTTGCGCTCAAACTCGCCGTAGAGTTCCCCCTTGGTGCCGACGATGCGCAGCGTACGCAGCGATTCGGCCGAACCGCCGGTCATATTGTGGGTGCCGGTGGCGCCGCTGGCAAAGTTGACCAGCACGCTCTGGTGGTCGACCACGTTGTTGTCGCACTTATAGATGCAGCGCCCGTACGGGCTGAACTTCAACTCATTGAGCCGGTCCTCGTCCGTGGGGGCTTCCAGTCCCTCGAGGTTGTGCCAGACGTAGCATTCCCATTGATCGGGGTTTTCAAGATACAGTTTTTTGACGCTGTAACGGCACGAATCCACCAGCGGGCAGTCGACCAGGCAGCGGGTGCCGGCCTCTTTCGGGGCGTTTTCGGGGCGGAATTGGAATTTGGAGCCGAAGGACGAGACCGAAACGGGCACATCCGGCTCCATCAGCCAGGTCATCAGGTCGACGTCGTGACAGCACTTCGCCAGCAGCATCGGGGTACGGCAGACGTCACTGTTGGCCCACTTGCCGCGTACGTACGAGGTGGACATATGGTGGTAACTGATATTCTCCGCCAGTTGAATGTTGATAATATCGCCCAGCTCGCCCGAAACGACGCGGCGTTTGGCCTCGGCGTACAGGGGCGAATAGCGCAGCACGTGACAGACCATGACCTTGTTGCCGTACAGCCGCACGGCGTCGAGCAGCTGGCCGACCTCTTCCTCGTTGACGGCGAAGGGTTTTTCGAGCAGCAGATCATAGCCCTTTTCGAGAATGGGCAGGGAGGTGACGACGTGCTGCTTGTCCATCGTGCCGTTGATGGCGGCGTCGGCAAACCGCGGCACGGCGGCCAGCGCGGCCGCGGTGGCGAAGCAATGCTCCGCCGGAATGCCGAATTTTTGGGCAACGGCGTTGCGCCGCTGCTCATCCGGTTCCGCCACGCCGACGATCTTCAATCGTTCGGGATGCGTCAGCGCATAGTCCGCGTAAATCAGCGACCGGTGACCGGCCCCGATGATCACTGCCGTAACAGGGTACTTTGCCAAGAAAACCACCCACCATCCAACGGGAACGCCCGTGAAAAATGCTTTTTTCATTATATAGACTTCATCCGGCAAAGTCAAGGCGTTTTCTCAATGATTTACGAGTGTTCGAACAGGTTTTTTGACGCGCCCGGCGAGGGGGTCAAGAATATTCCGCAAAACGTGAGCGCGGGCGGATCAAAAAGAAAACAAGCCGAGAAAAAGGATTCAAACAATCGTTTTTCTCAACTTGTATTGTTATGAATTGACGGCTGCGCCGTCATGAATTGCCGCTGTGCGGCATGATTTGGCTGCGCCATGAATAGAATTGCATCTCATGCCCCGCAGGGCAATTCACGTGCCGCAGGCACAATTCATGACGGAACGTCAATTCACGCGCCGGCGGCGCAATTCATTTCGGCGCGGCATTTGCGCCGCGCCGATTGCGTCAGTCCTCGGAGCGCACGACGCTGCCGGCGGGCACGCTCTCGGTCAGCCAGGTGTTGCCGCCGATAACGGAATTGTCGCCGATCGTGACGTCGCCGCCGAGGATGGTGGCGTTGGCGTAGATGACGACGTTGCTGCCGATATTCGGGTGGCGCTTGATGTTCTTGACGGGGTTGCCGTTGGCGTCCAGCTTGAAGCTCTTGGCGCCGAGCGTCACGCCCTGATAGATCTTGACGTGGTCGCCGATGACGGTCGTTTCGCCGATGACGATGCCCGTGCCGTGGTCGATGCAGAAATATTCGCCGACCGTCGCGCCGGCGTGGATGTCAATGCCGGTCTTTTCATGCGCGAATTCGGTCATGATGCGCGGCACGAGCGGCACGCCGAGGACGTAAAGTTCGTGCGCGATGCGGTAGATGGAGATCGCGTAAAACCCGGGGTAGCAGATCAGCACTTCCTCGCGGCACTTGGCGGCGGGATCGCCCTCGTAAATGGCGTCGATATCTTTGAGCAGCAGCTCCTTGACCGCGGGCAGACGCCCCAAAAACTCGTTGCAAAGCTCCTCGGGCGCGGCACGCAGCGGGGTGCCGTTAAAGGCGCCGGCGCCGCGGATCTGCTCGACAAGGCGGTTGTAGATATTGAGCAGCAGTTCGGTCTGTGACAGCACGTTTTCGCTGCCCTCGCTGTGTTTGTAATAGACGGGGAACAGCAGCGACTGCAGGTCCTTGATGACCTTCACGACCTCTTTGCGGTCGGGCACGCTGCACCCCTCGTGACCGCGCGAAAGGAAGCACGCGCCGCCCGCCGTTTCCAACGCGCGGACCGTGCCGGTGATCAGTTCCATAGAATCCAAAAAGCCGTCCATAAAAGCCCTTCTTCCGTGCGGCACTCTTGGTGCGCACAAACCCATTATATGCAAATTTGCCCGCCGTGTAAAGAAAAATTTTGCCGCGGACGAAAAAGGGGCGTTCATATAAATAGGATGGATGAAACCCTTAAACAATCCGACAGAAAATTTCGGGACGGGGGCCGGGGGATGGGTAATTTTTTATAATTTTTCTTTTTTTTGTAAAAAACGGTTGACAAGAGGGGGAAATACCACTATTATAAGCATTGCAAATTAACAAAGGCAAGGGCGGCCGGTCCGCCGCTTGCGACTGTCAGCGGTCACGGGTGCGGGGGTTGCTCCCCAACTCACCACGGACATTTTGAAAATTCACCATTCTGGGCGTGCAATTCGTCCGGTTAGGTGGTTTTTTTCTACCCTCGCGGGGGATCCCGCGGCTTTGAATTTGCGGAAAGGGGCTGCTAATTGTCCGACTCCATCATTACGTTAAAAGACGTTTCCATCGCCTTTGACGGCGAAACGATCCTCGATACCTTAAATTTAACAATCCGCGACCGTGAGTTCATTACCTTCCTGGGGCCCTCCGGCTGCGGTAAAACGACCACGCTCAGAATCATTGCGGGCTTTTTGGAGCCCGATTCCGGCGAGGTCTTTTTTGGTGACAAAAAAATGAACGGCGTGCCGCCCTACAAGCGCCCCGTCAACACGATCTTTCAGCGTTACGCGCTGTTCCCGCACCTGAACGTGTACGAGAACGTCGCGTTCGGCCTGCGCCTGAGAAAACTGCCCGAAAAGCAGATCCGCGACACGGTCAAAGAGATGCTGGCGCTGGTCAACCTCAAGGGTTTTGAACGCCGCGCCGTCGCCACCCTGTCGGGCGGTCAGCAGCAGCGCGTGGCGATCGCCCGCGCGCTGGCGGTGGGGCCGAAGGTCCTGCTGCTGGACGAACCGCTCGGCGCGCTTGACCTGAAACTGCGCAAAGATATGCAGGTCGAACTGAAGGCCATTCAGCAGCGGCTGGGCATCACCTTCATTTACGTCACCCACGACCAGGAGGAGGCGCTCTCGATGAGCGACACCATCGTGGTCATGGACGGCGGCGTCATTCAGCAGATCGGCTCCCCGACCGATATTTACAACGAGCCGAAAAACGCCTTTGTCGCCGACTTCATCGGCGAAAGCAACATCGTCGACGGTGTGATGCGCGAGGACTGCCTCGTCGAGATGGCGGGCCACCGCTTCGTCTGCCTTGACAAGGGCTTTGCCAAGGACGAAAAGGTGGACGTGGTCATCCGTCCCGAGGACGTCGACCCCGTGCCGCTTGACAAAGCCATGATCTCGGGCAAGGTGACCTCCATCACCTTCAAGGGCGTGTTCTACGA
>CADBON010000026.1 GCA_902796315.1 Oscillospiraceae bacterium
AAGCGGTATTCGGCGCTGCTGAACAGCGTGCCGCTGTACGCCGCCGACAAAGCCCTGCCGCCCGTCGATTTCATCACCCTGTACTTTACGACGGAAGAGGCCGCCGACTGCGCCGCCGTGTACCGGAAAGTCACGGCGCACGAGCCGTTCGGCGGCGACCACACCACCGGTCTGTTTTTCCGAACCTTACGATAGGAGGTCTTTTTATGAGCGAAAAAACCGCGATCATTATCGGCGCGGGCCCCGCGGGCCTGACCGCCGCCTATGAACTGCTGACCACCGGCGACGTCAAACCCTTGGTGCTGGAGGCCTCGCCCTATATCGGCGGCATTTCGCGCACCGCCGAGGTGCGCGGCAACCGCATGGACCTGGGCGGCCACCGCTTTTTTTCCAAAAGCGAAGAGGTCAACGACCTGTGGAAAAAACTGATGCCCCTGCAGGGCGCACCCTCGGCTGACGATCTGATCACCGGCACCGAAAAGCCGCTCGCACCGGGCGGCCCCGACCCCGAGCAGACCGACCGCGTGCTGCTGCTGCGCAACCGCGTTTCGCGCATCTATTACCTGCGCAAGTTTTTCGATTACCCGATCTCGCTCAAGCCCGAGACCTTTTTGAACATGGGCTTTGCCCGCACGATGAAGGCGGGGTTCGGCTACCTCGGCTCGTGCGTGCACAAGCGCGAGGAAACGTCGCTCGAAAACTTTTATATCAACCGCTTCGGCAAGCCCCTGTACGAGATGTTCTTTGAGGACTACACCGAAAAACTGTGGGGCGTGAATCCGAAAAACATCTCCGCCGAATGGGGCGCCCAGCGCGTAAAGGGCCTGTCGCTGACCAAGGCCGTGATGAACGTGCTGACCAAGCCCTTCCGCAAAGACGGCAAGGTCGAAACTTCGCTGATCGAGCAGTTTTATTACCCGAAGAAGGGCCCCGGCCAGTTGTGGGAAGCGCTTGCCGAGGAGGTGCGGCGCCTGGGCGGCGCGGTGCTGACGAACTGCCCCGTGACGCAGATGTGCGTGACCGACGGGCGGGTGGACAGCGTGACCGCCCAAACGCCCGACGGCCCGACCGAGTTCAAGGCGGACTATTATATTTCCAGCGCGCCCATCAAGGACCTGGTCGGCTTTATGACCGGCGACGAGGTGCCGAAAAACGTGCGTGAGGTGGCGGGCGACCTGCCCTACCGCGACTTTATGACGGTCGGCCTGCTCGTCAAAAAGCTCAAACTCGAAAACAAGACCGCGCACAAGACGCCGGGCAACATCGTGCCGGACTGCTGGATCTACGTGCAGGAACGCGACGTGAAGCTCGGGCGGCTGCAGATCTTTAACAACTGGTCGCCGTATATGGTGCGCGACCCCGAAAACACGGTGTTTGTCGGCCTTGAGTACTTCTGTGACGAGGGCGACAAGTATTGGCAGATGAGCGACGAAGAATTCACGGCCTTTGCCGTGGATGAGCTCGCCAAAATCGGCGTCATCGACAAAGAAGACGTGCTGGACAGCGTGCGGCTGAAGGTCAAAAAGGCCTATCCCGCCTATTTCGGCAGTTACGCGCGGTTCGGCGAGGTGCGCGATTACCTCGACGCCATCCCGAACCTGTTTTGCGTGGGGCGCAACGGGATGCACCGCTACAACAACATGGACCACTCGATGCTCACCGCGATCGAGGCGGCGCGCGCCATCCGCAACGGCAGCAGCGACAAGAGCGCCGTCTGGAACGTCAACACCGAACAGGAATACCATGAGAAGAAATGACCGCGGGCGTGCCGCGGGAGGAAAAAAACGCGGGGTGCCACGGTCATAAATGACGGCAGGCGCGCCGCGGGGAGAAATGACCGCAGGCGTGCCGCGAGGAGAAAAAACCGCGAGCGTACTGCGGGGAGAAATGGCCGCGCTTGCGCGGGGAGCCGAAGCCGCGCTTGCTTTTTCGCCCGCCGTGTGCTATACTGCTTGGGTATTGCGCCCGTGGCGGAATTGGCAGACGCGCCGGATTTAGGTTCCGGTGAGTAATCGTGCAGGTTCAAGTCCTGTCGGGCGCACCAAAAAATCTCGTTGCAAGTGCAACGAGATTTTTTTATCCAACGCGAAAGCGTTGGTATATCATCCCGCCGTATGGCGGGTATATCATCCCGCCGTATGGCGGGTATATCATCCGCCCGTAGGGCGGCATATCATCACGGCTTTGCCGTGTATATCCGCTTTCGCGTTGATGAGATACAAGACTTCGTCTTGATGATATCCACGCCTTCGGCGTGATGAGATACAATTCCTTGCGGAATTGATGATATACGCGGCTTTGCCGCGATTCGTTTATATGACGGGAACTGTACCGCCGTTATCCCATTTGGGGACACAGAATTATTTGTTTTGGGTATTGATTTATAATGAATTCAGTGTTACAATAGTTTTACCACACAAGTGAATATGCTTACGCAGACCACTGCATTCGCAAGAGCAGGAGAAGTATTTTCCTATACGGGGAAATACATTCTCCTTTTTTGATTCTCGAGCAGACCGCAAACGTGTGCGACGCAATCGTGAGTATGTGTTTAACGGCAAGTTGCTTCTGCCGCTCACAACTTGGATGAAAAAGGGTCATCAAATAGCATACATGGGAACAACAGTCGCCGCAAAAAAATGGCGAGTAGTACAATCGAGAACCAGAAGCCCTGTAAAAAAGAAAAAAGCTAAAACTATCGCAAAACAAACCAAAGGAGACTTGAAAATGGATAAAGAAACGTTTATACGACATTACTGCGCCAATTATCAGATTCTTGAAAACAAAGTCCTCGAATCATCAGAGTATGTTAGCATTGAGGGAACCAACTACGGCACCTATTCTTCAAATTTTATCATCCTCTTTCTTTCGATATGCAGCGAAATAGACTCGATAGCAGGAGAATACTG
>CADBON010000027.1 GCA_902796315.1 Oscillospiraceae bacterium
GAAACCCGCCGTGCGGCACTGCGCAAGCAAAATGCCGTCCACCGTGCCGGTGAAGCCGTTCATGTGGTCGTGACCGAAAAAGGCCGCGGTCACGTCGCCCGCTTTGCGCCAGGCGTCAAACTGACCGCCGTCAAAGTCGGGGGAGGCGGGGCTTTCACCGAGCGTGCCCTCCATCCCGTCGCCCGGCACGTAGTATTTGCCGGCGAATTTGCTGTGCCCCTGCACGGCGACGGGGCGCTCGGCAAGCGTGGCCTCGCGCAGCAGGCGGTACTCCTGGATGACGGGAATGTGCTGAAACACCACCGACGGGATCTGCCGGCCGTGCGCCTCGCGAATGGCCTTTTCGGTGCGCTCGTACCACGAGATCTGGTCGCCGTGCACCGTGTCGTAATATGAGATCTCCGGCTGCGCAAAGCGGTTGTTGCTCTCCAAAAACCAGAGGTTGAAAATATCCTCTTTGCCCGCGCTGTCTTTAAGCAGCAGGTGGCTGTTGAAACCGCCCGCGGGTGCGTCCGGGTCGTTGTGCACCACACAGGCGTCCATCGCGTCGTAAACGCGCAGCACCTGTTCCTCGTTGCCGCAGTCGTGCTCGTGATTGCCCAGCACAAAGGCAAAGGGGAGACCCGCCTCCAGCACGGGGGCGATGGCGCGCTCAAGGCCCGCGCGGTATTCTTCATCGGTGCAGACGGGCCCATCGCACATGCTGACGTTGTCGCCGATCAATACGACAAGGTCGGGCTTGAGCGCGAGGATGCCCATCTTGATCAGGTTGTGCGTGTCCTCCAGTTTTTTGCGGCGCTCGCGCGTGTCGATGTGCAGCGGCACGTGCAGGTCGCCCAATTGCAGGATACGGAAAGTTCCGTTGCGGAACTGCAGGGAAGAATCCATACTGTCCTTTCAAAAAAGCCGCCCCACGGGGCGGCTTTGCGGTTTGACGGTCTTACTGAGCGTCGCCTTCGGCGGGAGCGTCTGCCGCGGCCGGCTCCTGCGCGTACGATTATTCGGCGGCGGGAGCTTCCTCAACAGCGGGGGCTTCTTCCGCTTCGGGAGCGACCTCGGGAGCTTCCTCAACAGCGGGGGCTTCTTCCGCTTCGGGAGCGAACTGCAGGTTGTAACTTTCGATCAACTCGTTGCAGTATTTGATCTTGAAGTATGAGGAAACGATCGGCAGGAAGAAGCGCCAGATCATCACGAAAGCGCCGCCGTGTTTGAGGGTCTTGCCGTAGTCGGGGGCTTTCTGATACAGACGCTGGGCCATCTGGAAGTTCCAGACGAAGATGTAGATGCCGAGCGAGAAGATGTCAAGCAGAAGAACGAGGACGTAGTTGGCGCTGTCTTTGTCGTCGCCGTCACAGACCTTGTTGACGTTCTCGGTCCAACGGTACCAGAAAAACAGGCCGTAAATGCCGAAGGTAATGATGTTCAGAAGAATGTACTTCACGAACTTTTGCTTTTTCAACATAATGACTGCCTCCAAATCGGGAAGTTGCCGCAGAGCAGAATCTTCCTTAATTATCTCTTAAATAATACTATATTCCGCACCGATTGTCAACAACATTTTTGTGACGTCTGTCGGTGCGGAATCCGTTCTCAGTACAGCGAGAGCTGTTCTTTTTTCTGTTTTTCGTTATAGGCGGCCAGGCGCTTTGCGATGCGCTCGGCGGGGTTCAGCAGTTTGCTGATGGAGCAGTCGTGGTTGAGCGTATCGATGATCAGCGAGCAGTACTTGCTCATATCGACCTCAAAGTACCACTTGCGCGCCAGCAGTTCGGGCGAGCGGTAGACCAGGTTGGTGGTGAACACGCCGTCGATCAGGCCGTTTTCATAGGCCTTGTCAAATTCTTCCAACCCGTTGCAGAACAGGCCGAAGCAGGTGCAGATAAAGATGCGGTTGGCGCGCAGCTCTTTGAGTTTGGTCGCGACCTCGATCATCGAATCGCCGGACGAGATCATATCGTCAATCAGCAGACAGTCGCGGCCCTCGACGTTGTCGCCCAGGAACTGATGCTCCAGGATCGGGTTGCGGCCGTTGACCACGCGGGAGTAATCGCGGCGCTTGTAGAACATGCCCAGGTCCAGCCCCAGCACCGACGAGTAGTAGATGCAGCGGCCCATGCCGCCCTCGTCGGGGGAGATGACCATCATGTGGTCTTTGTCAATGTGCAGGTCGTTAAAGTTCTTGGTCAGCGCCTTGATCATCTGATAGGTCGGGTGGACGTTCTCAAAGCCCTTGAGGGGGATGGCGTTCTGCACGCGGTCGTCGTGCGCGTCAAAGGTAATGATGTTCTCAACGCCCATGTTCAGGCAGATCTCCTGCAGCGCGATGGCGCAGTCAAGCGACTCGCGGCGCGAACGCTTGTGCTGACGGCCTTCATAAAGCATCGGCATAATGACGCTGATACGGCGCGCTTTGCCGGCGATGGCGGAGATGGCGCGCTTGAGGTTGGCAAAGTGATCGTCGGGGGAATAGGGGATATTGTGGCCGAACATCTCGTACGTCACGCCGTGGTTGAAACAGTCGACGATGATATAGATGTCATAGCCGCGAACCGTGTCGTTCAAAAGGCATTTGCCCTCGCCGGAACCGAACCGGGTAAAGTTGGCCCTGACAAGGTAGGAATCGCGCTCATAACCGTAGAACGCGATGGTGTCTTTATGTTCGGACTCTCGTTCCCGGCGCCAAGAGGTCAGGTAATCGTCAATCTTTTTTGCCAGATCCTCACAGCCGGGGAGGGCGATGATCCCCAAAGGCCCTACGGGTATCGTGTTTGGAATTCCGAAAGCGTCAGCCACAGCACAAACCTCCAAATATTTACTTTACGAGTGCCTATCACACTACTTCTATTTTACACTATTTGGAGTCGAATGCAAGCGAAAACAGAAAAATAGGGCCGAAAAAAGGAAAGGGAAAAACGGCGGTTTTTTGTGGACTTTGCTATTTTTTTGTCAAAACACGAGGATCACAGGGAGAAATCCTCTTTGTCAAACGATTCGGGCGCGCGAGCGATCTTCGGTTCGCGCTTGAACGGGTCGTAGCGAAAGCGCGAACACTGCGAGTCGGGCTGTACCACGCCGCCCCGCTTTTTGCAGACCACGGCGCCGCCCGCCGGCGTACCGAATTCGCAAATACCGCAGCGGGGTGCGACGTCCTTTTTGAAAATGCTTTGTGCCACGCTTTTCACTCCCTGTTTTTTCTGCCGGTATTGTAGCACGTTTTCCGGCGGTTATCAACCTCCAATACAAAAATCGCCGCGGTCACCGTCAGCAGAGCGGCGGCGGGTACGCCCGCGCTCAGGGCGGGGCGCGGCGCGCCGAGCAGGACGGCGGCGGGCACGGCTTGCGGAAAGAGCTTCGTCAGCCCCTCGGCGTAGAGCGCGCAAAGCGCGGCGTTCACCCCGCGCAAAGCGAACACGCGGCGCAGCGGTACGCCGCATTCCTCGGCGTATGGCGCGATTTGGCACAGCACCGCAAGACCCCCGAACCCCACGACGGCCGCCGTGACCGGCAGCGCGACCGCCCCGGCAACGGCGCGGCAGCCGGTCGTCACTTCGATCACGCTGCGCAGAAACAGCACGGCGGCGGACGGCAGACCGGCATTGTCCAACAGCGCGGAACCCACCGCAAAGGTCAGCACCCACCCCGCCACGCTCAGCGCCGCCTGCGTGGCGGAGGCCACCGCGCCCGTCACCGCGTGCCGCGCGGGCAGGTCCGCGGCGGGAACGGGCGGTTTGCCGTCGGCGAGAAAGCGGCAAAGCCACCCGACCGTCAGCGCCGACAGCACCGCCGCCGCGTACAGAAGGGCCCCGGCCGCCGCGTTCCGCAGGGTGAACAGCCCGACGAACGACACGGCGAACGCCGGGCTGACGTTCGCGGTGAAGTAGATCAGTCGTTCCGCCTCGTTCCGCGACACGCGCCCTGCACGATAGAGGTCCGCCGCCGTTTTCGGACCGACGGGATAGCCGCCGATAAGCCCCATCAGTACGGCGATCAGCGCCCCTTCGCTCATGCGGAACAAACGCTTCGTACAGCGCCGCAGCAGGCGGCATAGGCCGTCAGCCGCCCCGCTGAGCGACAGATAGGACGACAGCACCAAAAACGGGAACAGCGACGGCAGAACGTCCGATCCCAACAGATGCAGTCCTTGACGAACGCCGTCCGCGGTTTCGCGCGGCAGCGCCAGCAGCGCCGCCCCCAGCAGAGCGCAGCACGCCAGCCGCGGCAGCGTTTTCAAAAAGTTCTTCACACGACCACCCCCGCAAGATATTTTATGAGGCGGCGGCATAGGATTATAACGGCACAACGCCGAAAAGGGGAATCGTCATGAAATGGAAAGAACTGCTCCCGCAGCCGGGCGCCGCTTCGCTGGAACTGTACGGCAACCGCCGCGTCATCGTCTCGGATTGCCGCAGCGTCGACGAGTACGGCGAAAACTCGCTGCTGCTCGACCTCGGCGATATCCGCGCCCGCATCTCCGGCCGGGGATTGACGGTCGCCTCGTTCGCGTTCGGTCAGGCGGACGTGACGGGTGAGATCGTTTCGGTCGAATTTTTGAATTGAGGTGGTTGCGTGATCCGCTTGTTTCGCTTTCTGCGGGGGTACGCCGTCTTCTGCGTGGGCGGCGGTTTTGCCGAGCGCTTTTTGAATCTCTGCCGCCTGCGGGGGATCGTTCTGTGGGACGTGAAAGTCGATGGCGACAAGTTATATGGCTTTACACTTATAGAGAATCTTCCGCTCCTGAACGACCCCGTCAAAAACTCCGGAATGGAACTTCTGTCGGTCGAAAAGCACGGTCTTCGCTGCTTTTTGAAAAGCCACAAACGCCGCGCCGGCGTGGTTGCGGGCCTGTTTGTGACGGCTGTCTGTCTGTTTCTGCTGTCGCAGACCGTGTGGGACGTCGTCGTACCCGAGATCGACGGTGTAAATGCAGAGGACTTTACAGAATCGCTTGCCGATCTCGGCGTCAAACGCGGCGCGTTCAAACGCAGCATCGATATTCCCGAGGTCCAGCGGCAGTTGCTGAACGAGTATGCGTCGCTGGTGTGGGTGTCGGTCAATATCTTCGGCAGCCGCGTCGAGGTCGAGGCCATCCCCGTCGAGCCGGAGCCGGAACCGGTCGATCTCACCACGCCGACCAACGTCGTGGCGGCGAAGGCAGGAAAAATCACGCTTGTCGAGCGCGGCGCGGGCACCCAACTTGTCAAAATCGGCGCGATCGTTCCCAGGGGCGAACTGCTGTTGGCAGGGGTCGTCACGTACCGGAACGGCGCCGAACACCTCACGCACGCCCACGGACACGTCTTTGCCGAAACCGAGAGCGCGTTTTCCGCCCGCGTTCCCGCCGCTTACCAAACGACTGTTACGGGCGCCGCCCGCACGGTCTATTGCCCCTACTTTTTCGGCCTTTCTCTGCCGTTGGGGCCATCACGGGACGGTGCGCTGGCTTCGGCGGGGGAGTGGTACGCCCGCGGCGGCGACGCCGTGCTGCCCGTCGGTGTGCAGTGGCAGACCGTGCTGGAATGCGCGCCCGTTTCCGTCACCCTCACGCCCGCCGAACGGCTCTGCCTTGCCCTCGAGAACTGCGCCGCGCAAAAGCGCGCGGAGCTTCAAGAGGCCGAGATCACGGAATGCCGTACCGCCGTCCGCGCCGAAGACGGCGCTACGGCCGTCAGCGTGACCGCAAAGGCCGTCGAGGATATCGCCCTGCTCGTGCCCATCGCGGTCGACCCGGGTACGCCGACCGATCCCGCAGGAACAGCAAAATCACCAACTGAAAACTGATACTTTTTCACAAAATAACGTGTTTTTTTCAGTAGACATTTACAAAATCTATGATATACTAATAGTGAGCCCGTTTCGGGCATCACCGCTTTGCGGCGAAAGGAAGGGAACTCCCGCGGAACAGATCATTGAAGTCGAAAAAATGGAACAGGCAGTCAGTCTGTTCGGCAGTTTTGATGAGAACGTGCGGCTGGTGGAAAGGACGTTTCACGTCGAGATCATCAACCGCGGCTCCGAACTGAAAATCACCGGCGAACCCGACGACGTCGCCAAGGGCGCCAAGGCGCTCAACGCTCTGCTGCTGTTGGTGCGGCAGGGCGAGCAGTTGAACGAGCAAAACGTGCGCTACGTGCTCTCGCTCGTCACCGCCGACGAGGCGGACAAGCTCGCCGAAATGGGCGGGGCGGACTGCATCTGCATCACCAGCAAGGGCAAGCCCGTCAAGCCGAAAACGCTCGGCCAGAAAAAGTACGTCGAGTCCATCCGCAACAACACCATCGTGATCGGCGTCGGCCCGGCCGGCACCGGCAAGACCTATCTCGCCGTGGCGATGGCCGTACGCGCGTTCCGCGCCAAAGAGGTCAACCGCATCATTCTGACGCGCCCCGCGGTCGAAGCGGGCGAAAAACTCGGTTTTTTGCCCGGCGATCTGCAGAGCAAGGTCGACCCGTACCTGCGCCCGCTGTACGACGCGCTGTTCGATATGCTCGGCGCCGAGAATTTCAACAAGTACCTGGAGCGCGGCAGTATCGAGGTCGCGCCGCTGGCGTATATGCGCGGTCGCACGCTTGACGACAGTTTCATCATTCTCGACGAGGCGCAGAATACCACGCCCGAGCAGATGAAGATGTTCTTAACGCGCATGGGCTTTCGTTCCCACGTCGTCGTGACCGGCGACGTCACACAGATCGATTTGCCGGACGGCAAGCGTTCCGGCTTGGTCGAGGTCACCAAGGTCCTCAAAAACATCGACGATATCGACGTCGTGCGCTTTACGGGGCGCGACGTCGTGCGCCACCAGCTGGTGCAAGAGATCGTCAAGGCGTACGAAAAATACGAGGAGGCAAAAAAGAGAAAATGAAAGAGAAGATCAAAGTAATTATCTCCAACGACCAAAAGGCCGTCAAGATCCCCACGGGCGTGCGTCTTCTGGTGCGGCGCTGCTGCAACGCCGTCCTCACGTTCGAAAGTTTTGAGGACTCCGCCGAGATCAGCGTCACCTTCGTCGACGACGCTCGCATCCACGAACTGAACAAGCAGTTCCGCAACGTCGACAGCGCGACGGACGTGCTGTCCTTCCCGCTCGGCGAGAACGGCGTCTATGACAAGAACCCCGAAACCGGGGCCTGCCTGTTGGGCGACATCGTCATTTCTCTCGAAACGGCCGTGCGCCAGGCCGAAAGTTATCAGCATTCGCTTCAGCGCGAGATCGCGTTTCTGACGGTGCACTCCATGCTGCACCTGCTGGGCTACGATCACGTTGACGGCGGGATCGAGGCCGTGCATATGCGCGAGAAAGAGGAGCACGTGCTGCAGGAACTCGGCCTCAAGCGCAACGATTCCTACTATATGGAAGACGGGGAGGAATGACCTCGTATGTGGAAGCAGCTTCGCTCTCTTGCCCGCAGTTTTCTGTTTGCCGGCAAGGGCTTCTGGTGGATGCTCACGCGTGAGCGCAATTTCCGCATCCATCTCACCTGCCTCGGCTATATGCTGTTCTTTTTGCTGCGGTACGACTTTTTCGTGCTGAGCCGCACCGACCTCGCCTTGCTGCTGCTGGCGGCGTCGGCGGTCATCGCCAATGAAATGATCAACACCGGCATCGAAAAGGCGGACGATACCGTCACCCTCGAACGGCGCACCACCATCGCCATTTCCAAGGACGTCGCCGCCGGCGGCGTGCTGGTCAGCGCCATCGCGGCGGTCGGCGTGGGCATCTGCGTCCTGTGGCAGCCCAAGGCGTTCGCGGCGCTGTATCACTACTACGTCGGGCACCCGATCAGTCTGGCGCTGCTGCTGGTATCGTTCGCGCCCGCGCTGTGGTTCATCTTCCGCTTCGGGTGGAAAAAGGTCGTCGAGGACGACAGCTGGGATCAAGAGAAAAAAGAAGAGAAAGAGAAACAATAAATGGCAGAAACCAAGACCGCGTTTATATCCATCGTCGGCAAGCCCAACGTGGGCAAATCGTCGATATTGAACCGTCTGCTGGGGCAGAAGGTGGCCATCGTGTCCAACCGCCCCCAGACCACCCGCACCAAGATCGTGGGCGTGCTCACCGACGGTGATTATCAGCTCGTTTTCACCGACACGCCCGGCTTTCACAAGCCCATGAGCAAGCTCGGCGAAAAGATGCTGCAAGCCGTCGACGACAGCATCAGCGGCGGCGACGCCTGTCTGTTCGTGACCGAAAGCCGCGGCGAGATCCGTCCCGAGGAACTGACGCTGCTGCAAAAACTGCGCACCGAGCAGATCCCCGTCGTGCTGGCTGTCAACAAGACCGACACCGTGCCCGACAAGACCGACCTGCTGGCTCGCATCACCGCGTTTGCCGATTTGCTGGATTTTACCGCCGTCGTGCCCGTCAGCGCCAAAGACGGCAGCGGGTTGAACGACCTGCTCGACGAGCTCAAGGCGCTCTGCGTCCCGTCGCCGTTTTTCTTCCCCGAGGACGCCCTGACCGACCAGCCCGAACGGGTGCTGGCGGCCGAGCGCATTCGCGAAAAACTGCTGATCCGCCTCAATGACGAGATCCCCCACGGCATCGCCGTGACGATCGAGCGGATGCAGCAGCGCGGCGATCTGCTGGATATCGACGCCACGATCTACTGCGAAAAAGAGAATCATAAGGGGATCATCATCGGCAAGGGCGGCGCTATGCTCAAGGCCGTCTCGACCGACGCGCGCCGCGATCTCGAGCGGCTGTTTGACAGCCGCGTCAACCTGCGCTGTTGGGTGAAGGTCAAAGAGAATTGGCGCAACCGCGAGGGCCTGCTGCGCGACTTCGGGCTCGACGGGCAATAAAACCGCATAAACTCTCGCCTCCGCGTGCATACTGACAGCGGAGGCGGTATTATGAACAAGCAACAGTTGTGGGAGCGTTTCCGGCAAACCGGCAGCGTGGGCGATTACCTTGCCTACCGGCACGCGGCTCCCGAAGCGGAGGAACAAGGTGGAAAAACGCATCGCCCCGGGTCTTGTGATCCGGGAACAAAACATCGGTGAGGCCGACCGGCTCATCACCGTTCTGACCGCGCCGTACGGCCTGGTGCGCGCGTTTTCCCGCGGCGCCAACACCACCAAAAGCAAAAAACTCAGCGCGACCGCGCTGCTGACCTATTCCGATTTCACGTTTTCGCGCCGCCGCGATACCTGGTCCGTCGACGACGCCGAGGCGAAAACGGTCTTTTTCGGCCTGCGCGACGACGTCGCCAAGGCCGCCCTCGCCCAGTATTTCTGCGAGTTGGCGGGCGCTTTCTGCGAGGAGGAGTTCGAATCGGAAGAAACGCTGCGCCTGTTTCTCAACGCC
>CADBON010000028.1 GCA_902796315.1 Oscillospiraceae bacterium
CGTCTTTCCAACGGCAATGCCATCACCGGCACTGAAATCGTTGGCCAGACCGCTACCGTCAGTGGCTCCGCCACCATCGGCGCTGCTGCCGTTCTTCCTCCCGAACTCGTTGCAGCTACCGGGTATGAAAGCAATGTTATCATCTCCGCCAACAAGACATTCGGCAGCACTTACGCTGGCGCTGTCTTTGGTTTCACCGGCAACCGCTTCACCGCGAATACCTTCACGACGCAGCTTGCCGTCACCAACAGCGGTACGATGAAAGTCACCAAGGCTGCTAAGGGCTTCGGCACCGGCACCACTATTCAGATCTTTGCTGCTGACGATACCGCTCAGGCGAATCCTGTTGCGACTTATATCGTTATCATGTTCGGCGATATTGATGGTAGTGGTACGATTACGGCCGCTGATACCACAGCTGTTCTTGACCACTTCGGCGGTGTTTCTGCGTTGGCTAACGCTACTCCCGCGTTCGTGGCAGCTGATATTGCTACCCCCGTTAGACGTCTTCTGAGTTCTGATACTACGGTGCTGTTGGACCACTTCGCCGGTGTTTCTATCAATCAACACACGATCGGTGCTCTCCACACCTACGCGAATTAACAGGAGGAAACCAGAATGAAAAAAATCTCAAAAGTTCTGAGTGTCGTCTTGGCACTCATGCTCTTGGTCGGTTGCCTTGCCGTAAATGTTTCGGCAGCGGACTGGCCGCTGAAAATCACTCTGAAGGCTGATAAAGAGTACGTCAAAGCCGGCGATACTGTTACAGTCGTTATGAACCTGAAATCGAATTCCACCTATCCCGCTTGGTCGTCCGGTGCCATCTGCCTTGGCTACAATTCCGCGCAGATCGTTGCTCCCCAGAAGACTGACGTTATTATCAGCGGTTATGCTTGGGCTGACACCATCAGTGAGCCCAGCATCACTTGGGGTCCCGCTACCATGGGTTCCGCCATTTCCGCCGATGAAACTGCGAATTACGGTTGGGATTCCATCGGCGCTTTCACGATGCCCGATAAGAGTGCATCTGTTGCCGCCACCGATTTCACTACCGCGAAAGACGCAGTTGCGTTCCAGTTCAAGATTGCTTCCGGCGTTACCGACGGCGACAAGATCTACATCGGTGTTCCGGCTGACGCTCTTTCCGATTTGACCGGCGACCTGTATTTCACCGAGCGTACTGTTTACAATCAGCAGCTTCTCGGTAATACCGACCCCGACTTCAATCCGATGGACGTTTACGATTGCACGGACGCTCTCGTGACCCTTACTGTCGGTGAGCCTTCTGTTGCTGATCCCGCTTACCTGAAGACTCAGTGCCAGTGGGCTGACGGCAACACCGCCGGCAACCTGAACGTTGGTATTTCCGCCACCTTCAGCACTGCCAACTATCCGATCGCGTTCAACGAAGCCGGTACCTCCACCAACGTTACCGCTGTTGGTGTCGACGTTACCTCCGGTGCTTACACCACCACTCAGGAGACCCAGTTTGTCTATGAGGTTGACGCCACGACCTATCGTTATCGTGCGGTCATTACCGGTGTTCCGCATGACGCTTCCGGCGAACTGACCGTTCAGTTCTACATCGTCATCAACGGCGAGAAGAAGCTCGGCGAGATCAAGACCATCAACCTTGGCGACGTCATCGCTGCTTCTCACTCGAACGGCCTGCCCGCCTACACCGGTGCGTAATTAAAATGATTTCGAATCATTACGAAAAGCCGTCATTGGAATCGGTAGACTTTTCCCTCGAGGAAGTAGTCACAACGTCCGCGCCTGTGGTTACCACGACAACCGCCCCCACGACGTTGCCGGGCACAACGCAAAGCGGTGTGCAGATCGGCGGGAATGGCAGCGGTCAGGACATTACCATTCCATACTCTGACCTTTTCCATGATTAAACTCAGATTTTAAAGGAGTATTTGCTATGAAAGAATACACAAGACCTGAGCTCGAAATCGTTGACTTTGAGCTCGAAGACGTGATCACCGTTTCCAAAGGTACCAATGATCCCGACGACGGCTGGTATTAAGCCGTAAGCTGTTTCCCGTCTCTCGGGACGGGGGACGAAACGAAACCCAAGACAAGCCGCGTCCTCGGACGCGGCTTGTTTACGAATGGGGCCGCACCCGCGGCTTTGTTCGTAAGCAAGTCGAACTTTGGGTTACAGGAGGAAGCATGAAACTCTCTATCGCCGAATTGACCGTTGAGATTTTTCCGGCCCACGAACTGCTGCAAGAGCGCGTCGGCCCCTATCTCTGCGACGAAGACCGGCAGCCGGATCTCTGCTTTGACGGCGTGACCGAGCGCTACTACCGCGATCGCGCCGCCGAGCATCCCGAGATCACCCTTGCCGAAAGCGAATACCTCTACAGCGGCGTTTACTTCTATGAACAACTCGCCCGTTTCGAGGGACTCATGCTGCACGCCTCCGCCGTCGAACTGGACGGCCTGTGCTACCTCTTTTCCGCCCCGTCGGGCACGGGCAAAAGCACCCATACCCACATCTGGCTGCGCGTGTTTCCCGGCGCCCGCATCATCAATGACGACAAGCCCGCCATCCGCCGCGTGAACGGTCGCTTCTTGGCCTACGGCACCCCGTGGAGCGGCAAGACCGACGAAAGCGTCAACGTCGGCGTTCCGATTGCCGGCGTCTGCTTCCTCGGCAGGGGAGAGAACGCAATTCACCGCCTCACACCGTCCGAGGCCTTTCCGCTCTTTATGGACCAGACCGTGCGCCCGTATGATAAATCGCTGATGCTGCCCATGCTGCAAACGCTCGACACGCTCCTGCGCGAGGTCCCGTTTTACCAAATGACCTGCGATATGACCGATGACGCGGCGCACATGTCCCGCTCGGCCATGCAGCCAACGGAGGAATTGTTATGAAACTCAACGAAAACTATATCAAAACCAACGTGGCCGGCGTCGCCTGCGTCATCCCCGTCGGCGAGGCCGTGCAGGAAATGCACGGCATGATCAAACTCAACGCCACCGCCGATGCGATTTGGGATCAGTTGGCCGCTGGCCGCAATGAGGACGAGATCGTCGCCGCCCTTGCCGGGCAGTTTGACGTGCCCGCCGACGTGCTGCGTGAGGACGTCCGCGTGTTTATCGGCCGTCTGCGTGAACTGCACATTCTTTTAGACTGATATGAGCGAAAACGTTCCGATCCAGGCGCTGATCCCCGTTATGGAAGAGGCCTTTCGGCGCGGCAAATCCTTCCGCCTGCCGATTCGCGGCACCAGTATGCTGCCGCTGCTGGTCGAGGGGCGTGACGCCGTCATTCTCGAAAAGCCCTCCGGCCCGCTTGCGGCGGGGGATATCCCGCTTTACCGCCGTTCCGACGGTACCTACGTCCTTCACCGCGTCGTCGCCGTGGAGGGCTCCGCTTACGTCCTGTGCGGCGACAATCAGACCGTGCCGGAGCACGGCATCACGGACGATGCGGTGTGCGCCGTCGTGACGGCCATCGAGCGCGACGGAAAGCGCGTCGAATTGACCGATCCCGACTACCGCCGCTACTGCCGCAAGATGCTGCGCGACCCGACAAAACGCTATTTCTTCCGGCGCCTGCGCGGCAGTGTTTCAAAGGTGCTCAGACCGAACTGACCTGTTTTGCCGGTCGGCGGCAGGTTGGAAAAAGTATACAGTAACGCCATTTCGGCAGAAACGTTTTTATCGTTTTTGTCAAAATGGCGATTTTTTATAAAAAGGTATTGTAGTTTGACAGGGGTTTGTGTTATAATACTTTAGTATTAATATGCAGAATTATGTTCCGATAAATCTAAAGGGGATCAGGAAATGGCATACGAAGAAAAAAGAACCGGCAGTAATGAGGAAGAGTTTGACTTTACCTTTATTATGAAGTTTGTGCACAGCCTCCTGAAAAAATGGTGGCTGATCGTCCTGCTTGCCATCGCGTTTACGCTGGGCGGCTTCGGCGTTGCAAAATTGACCTATAACGAACGGTATACGTCCGGTATTATTCTGAGCATCAACAATAAGAACAAAGATATTGCGGGCACGGCGTCGACGTATTCGACCTCTTCCGATATCCAGGCGTCCGCAAGTCTTGCCGCCAATATGAAACTGCTCGTCCAGCACAGTAACGATTTCATGACCCGCGTGAAAAACGCCGCGGCCGCACTCGGTACCCAGGCGACGATCACCGAACTCCGCAATATGATCAGCGTGGAACAGTATACCGATTCCACTCTGCTGAGCATCACCGTGACGGCGGCCACGCCCGAGGACGCCGAGAATATTTCCCGCGCTATCGAAAGCGTCTATCCCGCCTACGTCGAGATCACCTTCCCGACCGCGACGTTCGTCACCGCCGACCCGACCACCGACGCCAAGCTTGCCCGCGACTCCTCCACGATGGTGTACAGCTTTGTCGGTCTGCTGATCGGTCTGGCGCTGTCTTTCGGCATCGTGCTTATGTCCATGCGGATGGAGAATAAAGTCGGCTCCACCATGGATATCAAAAACAACTTCAACATCAACATCCTGGCGACCGTCGGCAAGATCAAAAAGAAAAAGAACGAGCGCGTGCGTCTGCTGATCAGCGATAAGAACGTCGGCCTTCCCTTTATCGAAACGTTCAAGCTGATCCGCACAAAGCTCGAGAACGTTAAGATCAAAAAAGGTTACTCCGTTTTCGCCGTCACCAGTTCTACCGAGAGTGAAGGCAAAACGACCATCTCGACCAACATCGCGCTGTCGCTTGCCAAAATCGGTAAATCCGTGCTGCTGATCGACGCCGACCTGCGCAAGCCCGCCGTCGCCAAACTGCTCGGCCTGGCTCTTGAAAACGAGCGTGGCCTGTATGATATCGTCGAGGGCCGAAAGAGCTTTGAAGAGGCCGTCAAATACGTTGAAAAATACAACCTCTATCTGCTCATCTCGCAGGAGGCCGTTCCCGATCCGTCCGAAACGCTGGCTTCCAGCCGTATGAACGAGATCATCAAAGAGGCCAAAAAGAGCTTCGATTACGTTATTGTTGACTGCCCGCCCGCGGGCGTCGTGGCGGACGCCGCCATCGTCGCCAACTATACCGACACCATCATTTTCGTCACCTGCGAAGGCAAGGCGGCCATTCCGCAGGTCGAGTTCGCTCTGAGCGACCTGATGACCACCAAGGCCGACATCCTCGGCTGCATCTACAACTCGGCCGACATCAAGCCGCTGTTCGTAAAGGCCAGCAAGGGTTACGGCGGTTACGGCGGCTACGGCTACGGTTACGGCTACGGCTATTACTCCTCGTATTACGGCCGTTCGTCCTATTACTACGGCTCCTCGTCTTCCGGCAAGCACTCCTCGTCGCATCACTCCTCTTCGTCCGGATCCCGCTCCTCGCAGGCGAGCCGCTCCTCACGTTCCTCGTCGTCCAGAAAGTAAGACGCCGCGACGGTTTCCCGTTTGCCGTGTCTGTTCCAAAGCTTCAAACACCCCGGTTTGCGATCGCATTCCGGGGGCGTTTTTTTCTGCAGCGCCGGAATTATATTGGATACCCCCGCGCGAGCGCGAAAAAAATTTTTTCGGAGCTTTGTTTATAAAAAAATAATCGAGAATAAAAAAATTGTTGATTATTTACGAGTTCTGTAGTATGATAGTAATGAGGTATACTCTGTAAAGGTGTATTATACCCTTTTGTAGCCGCGTTTTTTGTGTCGTTTATCGGCCGAAAACCGCGACAACATGGGTATTTTCAAAGTTTCTTGTACTTGGAGGCTTACGTATGGATTTCCAACTGGGGTTCGGTAAAGGTAAAAAGGACGGCGCCGCAGCCGCTCCGAAAAAACCAAAAAACGACGCAGTTCTGAAAGTTGTCGAGTTCTTTGACAAGAACCCGATCATGAAGATCGTCGTCCCGGCGGTGCTGTTTATTATCGTCGTTGCCGTGGTCATCTTCGTCATCTTCGGTGACGGGGTGCTTTCCGGCTCCGATAAAGACGTCGGCACCGAGCCGAACGAGATCACCATCTCGCAGGACACCCAGACCGAAATCAAGCAAGACAAAGAGATTGTCGCCTTGATTGAAAGCGATCCTCTTTCCGAGGACATTCTGGCCAACGCCAAGTACACCGGCTACCTGGTCGGCAACACCGGCCTGAAGATCGCCACGATCGAGGTCGGCTCCGGCGGCGACGTGCTTGTGATGGCGCCCGGCGAAAAGATCGACGATACCGAGTGGGTGCTCAAAGAGTGCAACAAGAATTACGTCATCTTCGAGGCCGGCGACGTCAGCAAAAAGATCACGCGCGAGTAACGCGTTCGCCATTCACACAATTCTGTAATATATGTAAGTTTTACATATTTTAGGGGGACTACACAATGAAAAATCTCACACAGAAGTACAGGTCGATAGGCATCTTTGCCCTGGTGCTTGTTCTGTTGGTCAGCATCGTTCTGCCGATGTCGGCCGCAGGCAGTTCCGTCGACGATACGATGGGGACTTATATCGTCCAAAAGGGCGATACGCTTGCCTCCATCGCCGCTTCGCACGGCGTGACGGTGTCCGACATTGTCGGCGCGAACGGGGTTTCCGCCTCGTCCGAGCTGTACGTCGGCCAGCGCCTGCTGATTCCCGGTGCCACGTCCGTTGATCAGGACTCCACCACGCGTTTCGGCAGTGCCAGCACCATTTCCATCGATTTCAAGGACGCGGATCTGTTCGGCGCCCTTCAATCGGTCATTGCCCAGACGGATTACACCATGATCAGCAAGGGCGTTTCCACCGATACCAAGATCACTCTTTCGCTGGATAACGTTTCGCCGATCACGGCTATCGACTACATCCTGCGCATGGCGGATTTGAGCTACATCAAAAACGACAACATCGTTTACGTCGGCACCGCCGATATGCTGAACGGCACCTTCATCGACAGCAAGGCCCTCACGAGAGTTACGCTGAAGTATCTCTCTCCCGACGCCCTGATGTCCCAGATGAGCGTCCTCGGCATGAGCGTGACCGTCGTCAAATCCGACATCAATCTGCGTGAGTTCTGGATCAGCGGTTATCCGATGGAACTTGCCAAGATGACCGAACTGATCGATACGCTCGACAACGACAAGAACACCACCGTCGGCAGCGCCAAGATCAGCTATGAGCTGACGCCCATCGAGATGCAGTACATCAGCGCCGACGAGTTCAGCAGTCTGCTCGGTGCCCTCGGTCTTCATACCGGCATCACCATGACCTCTCACCCGATGATCCTCTACGTGTACGCTTCCGGCGACGCGTATGAAGATATTATGCGCATCAAACGCCTGGTCGACTACGCCGATCCGAACGCCGAAAAAGAAGAAGGAGGCGAAGGCGAGTCCACCACCGCGGCGCCCGGCACTTCCACCGAGCCGACCACGTCCGCTTCCGGCGGCACCGGCACGGGCACGGGCACGGGTACGGGTACCGATACGTCGACCGAGATCACCAACGGCGAAGAATCTCTCGTCAAGGTCGAACTTCAGTACATCACCAAGAGCGACGTCCGCGAGATCGTCGGCACCTTCGGTTATGACGTAGACGTGCTTGGTCTTGACCAGTACGAAAAGATCGTTTGGATCCGTGGCGAGAGCGACGAAGTCAACGACGCCGTCAGCCGCATCAAGGAAGTTGACGTGGCCGAAAACGACGCCAGCAGAACGTCCTTCGAATACACGCTGACCAACATCACCGCGTCCGAACTGCAGAAGAAACTTGCGTACGTCGACCTCGACGACGTTCAGTTCTACTATGGTTCTTATCCGTCACTCACCAAGTCCTTCATGGTCTACTGCCCGAAGAACAAGGTCGATCACGTCAAGGAAGTTATTGCTTCGCTCGATAACAACCTCGGCAAGATGTACTATCCGATCCAGAATATCACCGACGCGGCCGAACTCTCGGTTCTGCCCGCTAAGGAAGATCTGGTCGTCAAGCTCTGCAACAACCCGAATCTCACGACCTCCGCATTCGAACTGTCCGACGATTTGGATCCTGCCGGCGAGACCGTCAGATACGTCCTCTATGTTCTTGAATCCCCCGAGAACATTGATCTGCTTTTGGATATGTGGAATCGCGTTGGCTGATTCCGTAACCGTAACTTGCAGAACTGGGAGATGATTATCTTTGGCCTTTTTTGATAAGCCCGACACTTATCCCGTTACGTTGGATGATCTTCTGCGGCTGACTGTTGAACGCAAGGGCTCCGACCTCCACCTGGTCGCCGGTATGCCCCCTTGCATCCGTATCGACGGCGATATCGTCCGTCAGGAGCAGTACCCCGTGATGACGCCCGCCAACGTTGAGAATCTTCTCGGTCAGATCATGACCGAGAAGAATAAGAAGGATCTTCAAGAAGAGTTGGAGTTGGACCTTGCCTATTCCGTTCCCTCCTGCGCCCGTTTCCGCGGCAACGTGATTATTCAGCGCGGTACGCTGGCCGCCGTCTTCCGTGCCATTCCGTTCGAGATCCCCCGTATCGATCAGCTTGGCCTTCCGGCGGACGTCAAGCGTCTGTGCTCGCTTCCCCGCGGTTTGATCCTGGTCACCGGCCCCACCGGCAGTGGTAAATCCACGACCCTGGCGGCGATGATCAACTACATGAACGAGAATTACGAGTATAACATCGTCACCATCGAGGACCCCATCGAGTTTATGCACACGCATAATAAATCGATCGTCCGTCAGCGTGAACTCGGCAACGATACCCTCAGCTTCAACAACGCTTTGCGTACCGTTCTTCGTCACGACCCCGACGTCATCATGATTGGCGAAATGCGCGACCCCGAAAGTATCAGCATCGCGCTGACCGCGGCCGAAACGGGCCACTTGGTCCTCTCGACCCTGCATACGCAGACCGCGCCGCTGACCATCGCCCGTATTATCGACTCGTTCCCGTCGTCGCAGCAGAACCAGGTCCGCAGCCAGCTGTCCAACACGCTGCGCGCCGTTATCTCCCAACAGTTGCTGCCCCGCATCGGCGGCGGCCGTATCTCGGCCGTTGAGTACATGGTCGACACGCCCGCCATCCGCAATATGATCCGCGAGGGCAAAGACCATCAGATCTACGGCACCATGCAGACCGCTCAAAAAGAGGGTATGCAGACGATGGACCAGGCGCTGATCAAGTTGCTGCGCGAGCAGCGCATCAGCCGCGAGTGCGTGCTTGAAAACTGCGTCGAACGTTCCGAAATTCTGCGCCTGATGCAGCAGTTCTGAGTTTTGACTTTTTCTCCACAAAGGGGGTACACCTTTGGAATATCAATATGAGGCGTTAAACCGCCAGGGTGCCGCCATTACCGGTAAGGTCGTGGCTGATAATACCGCCGACGCGTACGAAAAACTGCGCCAGGCCGGCGTCGTCGTCACCGCTATGAGCGAAGTGAAGACGGTCACCCGCAAGAAGAGGGGCAAAAAAGTCGGCCTTGCCGATATGTCCATGTTCTCCAGACAGTTGGCGGCCATGATCGGCGCCGGTATTCCCGTTACCCAGGCGCTCGGCACCCTTGCCGAACAGACCTCCAACCCGACGCTCGCCAACGCCATCAAGGGCATTACGGCCGACGTTGAGGGCGGTTCCGCTCTTTCCGACGCGTTCGCGGCGCAGCGGCCGGTTTTCTCCGACCTGTTCTGCTCTATGATCGCCGCCGGTGAAATGGGCGGTATGTTGGACAAGACGCTGCTCGCCATGTCCAACCAGTTACATAAAGACAAACAGTTGAAAGACTCGGTCAAGTCCGCAACGTCCTACCCCAAGATGGTCGGCTCGTTCGCCATCGTCATCTTGCTCGTC
The DNA here is from genome assembly GCA_902796315.1 of Oscillospiraceae bacterium. Lineage (GTDB taxonomy): Bacteria > Bacillota > Clostridia > Oscillospirales > Acutalibacteraceae > DTU089. The sequence goes on from CADBON010000028.1 coordinate 9,783, forward strand.
ATGCTGATCGTCATGGTTCCCACTTTCGAGGGCATGACCCAGGGCGCCACCGACCTGAACCCCATCACCAAGATCGTGTACGCGATGTCCCACGCTTTGCGTGAAAAATGGTACATCGTCGTTCCCGCGATCGGCGCGCTGATCTTCTTGGTTGTCATTATCATCAAATCGCCGCCCGTACAGATGCTGTGGGAGCGTCATAAGATGCACACCCCCATCGTCGGCGAGCTGATTTCCAAGACGATCTACGCCCGTTTCTGCCGTATTTTCGCGACCCTCGTCGCCGGCGGCGTCACCGCCGTTAAGGCGCTTGAAACGGCCGGTCCCACGGCGGGTTCCAAATTGATCGAGGATGCCGTTACCGCCGCGATTTCGGACGTTGAAAACGGTACCACCATTCACGAGGCGCTTGATAAGAGCAAACTCTTCCCCCCGATGATGATCAGTATGATCGCCATCGGTGAAGAGGCCGGTACCCTGCCGGTGATGTTGGACCGTGTCGCCGAGTTCTATGAAGAGGACGTTGACACCATCGCCAAAAACCTCGGTTCCGTCCTTGAGCCGATCATGCTGGTCGGCCTCGGCAGTATCGTCGGTTTCATGATCATCGCCCTGTACCTGCCCGTCTTCCAGGCGACCACCTCGTATCAGGCATAACGGTATATTTTCAGGCGGAATTCGTTTTCGCCGTTCAATCCTTTCACAAAGGAGTATGATACTATGGCAAAAGTTAACAGCGTCATCGGCGTTGAGTTCGATTCGCGCAACATCCGCGCGGTCGAGCTGACCAAGGGCGGCGACGGTCATACCACCGTCACTGCGTTCGGGAGGATTCCGCTTCAGGAAAATATCATTTCCGGCGGCGTCATCGCCGACCCCAACCTGTTCAACCAGACGCTTACGTCGCTGATGAAAGAGTGCGGTTTCCGCAACGGTTCCGGCGTCGTGATCGGCGTTAACAACGAGAACGTTATCATGCGTTACGCCCGGTTCCCGAAGGTGCCCGACGACAAGCTTCGCGGTGTGGTCACCATGCAGGCGCAGGATTTCATCCCCGTGCCCGTGTCGGAACTGGAGCTCGATTTCGTCGTGGTCGAGGATACCGTCGACGACGACGACCAGCCGGCCATCAACGTGCTGCTGGTCGGCGCCCGCAAGACGATGATCTCCAACTTCATCAACTGCTTTGAACAGGCCAAACTCGAGGTCGTCGATATCGACAGCACCTTCCTTGCCTGGCTTCGTCCGGTTCTTGCCACGCTCGGCGAAGAGCCCGCCGGCCTGATGATGCTCACCGACGACGTGCTTGACTTTATTGCCGTTTCCGATCGTGAGATCAAGATGGTGCGTTCCATCAACATTCCCGACCGTGCCTCCGCCGAGGTCAAAAAGGCGTTCAACTATCCCGATCAGGTCACTCCCGAAGAGATGGAGAATATCACCGACCTGCTTTACAGCGAACTTTCCTCGTCCATCAACTATTACCAGATGCAGTCCGGCGGCATCATCGGTTCTGTCTTCTTTACGGCCGCAACGCCGTTGCAGAGTCAGCTGTTCGATGCCCTGAATCAAAAGAGTTATGTCCCGGTTACGGCTCCTCAGTTGTATGCGGAGTACAGAACCGAAACGTTCGATCCGACCGATTATGCAAGCTGTATCAGTCTTGCAAAAGCTGCATTGGGGGAATAAAGCGTGAAATACAAAGTTAGTCTGCTTCCCGAGTTACAGCGGAAGCGCCTGGACGGCAAAAAGAAGAGCGAAAAGATTCAGGTTTACGCACTGGTCGCAATGCTGCTTTTGCTTGCCGTACTGCTCATCGTGATTTTCTCGAATTTCTACGCCCAGAGGAAGCTTTCCTCCATTCAGGCGGAAAATGCCCGCTATCAACAGGAGATAGCGGAACTTCAGCAGTACCGCGATCTGGACGCTGAACTGCAGAATAAAAAGCAGTTGATCGACTCCATCATCATTCGTGAGCCCGAGATGACCAACTTCATCGCTTCGCTGAGCAATATGAAGCACACCGGCATCTCCTTCACGTCCATCGACTGCACCGACTGGCAAACCTCCCGTATCTGCACGCTGTCCGGCACCGCCGTCTCGCGTGACGCGTATCTCGGGTTTGAAAAGGCGCTTGCCTCGGTTTCCGGTGTGACGGGTGTCAGCAACTCCTCATACGTGAGCGGCGCCGGCACCGAAAACGGTTTGGCAGAGTTCACCGTGGTTATCGATTGCGCCGATGGCTCCGTCGCCGCTACGCCTACGCTTCCGGATCTGACGATCCCGGAAGTCGAGATGCCTGAGCGGCAAGAAGTCACCGTTCACGTCGACTGAGAAAGGGGAGAGTAGCATGGAAAAAGCCAAAAAGAATTCTCGTTCCGTTGACGTTAAGAACGTCACCAGCTCCCCGTATTTTGTGGCTGCGCTGCTGGCGCTGATCATTGTGGCGATCATCGCCCTGATCGTGTATTTTATGAGCGGCATCAAGGACACGAAGGCACAGATCAATGACGCCCGCACGTTACTGGCACAGAACAAACAGTCCGTTCGGGAGCTGGATATGCTGCGTGCGCGCAGTGAAGAGGCGCAGAAGGAACTCAGCCGCTACGAGGGCATCCTTCCCAGCAGTCTCGGCGACGCCTATAAGCTTCAGGATAAGGTCTACGAGGCTTGCGCCGATGCCGACCTGACGGTCAACTCCTTTGATATTTCTCAAGTCCAGGGCGCCACGTATGAAACGGTCATCAATCTGGACATCTCCGGCAAATTTACCGATATTCACAGTTTCCTCAGCAAGTTTGCCCATCAGAAACAGATCCGCCGTGTCGATACGCTCACCCTCACCAGGGGCGAAGGTGACAGTTACAACGCCGTCGCCACGTTAACACTTTTGTCCACCGAAGGGGCGGAGTATCTTGCCACCACCGGCATCGTGGAAGAGGCCGTGGCACAGGTATCTGAGTCCGCGTCAACAGACGAAGGGTAATTCCCTTCGCCTTTTGGCCTTTATTTAGGATTGTTGAATCTTTCGACCAAAGGAGAAGTACGTTTTGAGTGACCGAGTAGTTATCCCCGGCAGCGTCGGCTATTTCTTGATCAAAGACGGCGTCATCACCGAGGAGCAGCTGTTTGAAGCGCTGGAGGCGCAAAAAGAGCAAAAGACCCGTATCGGCGTTGCTCTTGTCAATCTCGGCTTCTGCACCGAGTCCGACATTTCCCGCGCCCGTGCGCAAAAGAGCGGTTGCGACTTCGTTTCCATTGAAGAGGTCGGCATCAACTATGCCGTTGCCAATATCATCCCTGCGGACATTATGTCCAGCAAAGAGGTTCTGCCGCTATATCAGGACGGCCGCAAACTCTTTGTGGTCATGCGTAACCCGAGCGACGTCGTTACGCGAGACAACCTTTCCGTCATCACCGGCGGAATGGAGATCGTGCCGCTGCTTGCCAACGACAGCGAGCTGACGGCGGCCATCAACGCCATTGTCAACAGCGCCGGCAATATCGACACCTATGACGAGGGCGATGAGGACAACGCCGTTGAGGGTCAATCCCTTGAGGAACTGGCCGAGGATGAAAAACCCGCCGTTCAGTTCGTCAACCAGATCATTACCAGCGCCATCAAAGCCGGCGCGTCCGATATCCATATCGACCCGCTTGAAAAGGTCATGCGCGTCCGTCTTCGTATCGACGGCGTTCTGCACGAGGTGCTGCAGCAGCCCATCCGCCTTCAGCCCTCCGTCGCGTCCCGCGTCAAGGTTATCGGCGGTATGGATATTGCCGAGCGCCGCGTCCCGCAGGACGGTCGTACCACCGTCAAGGTCGATGACGCCACGTACGATATCCGTATCGCGATGCTGCCTTCCGTCTACGGCGAAAAGGTCGTTATGCGTCTTTTGGAACGCGGTTCCAAGGCTGTTCAGTTAAAGGACATCCGCTTCTCTGAAGCACAGGTCCAGCAGTTCATGCATACTATCTTTATGCCGTACGGGTTCCTGCTTGTTACTGGCCCCACCGGTTCCGGTAAATCCACCACCCTGTACGCCACGCTGGCCGAGGTCAGCGACATCACCAAGCACGTTATCACGCTTGAGGACCCCGTTGAGCGCCGTATGCCCGGTCTTTGCCAGGTGCAGATGAACACCCGTGCCGGCATGACCTTCGCCGCCGCCCTTCGTTCCGTTCTCCGTGCCGACCCCGACATCGTCATGGTCGGTGAAATTCGTGATACCGAGACCGCCAAGATCGCCGTTGAGGCCGCTCTTACCGGCCATATGGTGTTCTCCACCCTGCATACCAACGACGCGCCCAGCGCCATCACCCGTCTGGATGAAATGGGCGTCGAGCCCTTCCTGACCGCGTCGTCGCTTGTCGGCGTGCTGGCACAGCGTCTTGTGCGTAAACTGTGCCCGCGCTGCAAGGAAGAGGTCGAGGTCACTTACCGCGAGCTTCTTGCCAGTATGCCCGACTTCCCGCACGAGGGCAAGTCGCTTGACGATACCGTTAAAATCTATCGCCCGAAGGGCTGCATCGCTTGCAGCAACACGGGTTATCACGGCCGGCAGGGCGTGTTCGAGTTCCTGCAGGTCACGCCCGAGATCAAGGATCTCATCCTGCGCCGCGCCAGCGTGTACGAGATTACCGATATGGCGAAGCGGCAGGGGATGCACACCCTCCGCCAGGAAGGTATCGACAAGATCTTGGACGGCACCACTTCCGTCGAAGAGGTGCTCCGCGTCATCGTTTAACGGCCGGCGCTAAATCGCTTGCCGCGCACGAAATCATTTCCGTTTAAACTTCCACAACATTTTTGCCACATTTCCTTGGTAAAATGATTATGGTGGAATGGGGGAGAACACCCCGGCGTCCCCCGCAAACACTCGGAATGGCAGGTTTTCCCGCATCCCGGGTTTTTGGCGTAACGTACCTTTTACGATAAATCTTAAACGAATTTACTAACAAGTGTTGATTATCGCAAAAAAACGGGCATTATTCACGAGTTTCGGGTAATTATACAGCCCCATTTTTCCGCGGGCGGCGAAAACGCCCCCGCCGCAACCCGAAAACACCCCGAAAACACCCCGAAAACACCCCGCTAACCCCTCACTAATCCCCGCTAACCCCTCACACATTTGATAAGGTGGTCGTCGTATGAAGATTCTGACAGCAAAAAACGGTATCGCGCTGGTTGCCGTCCTCGGCATC
>CADBON010000029.1 GCA_902796315.1 Oscillospiraceae bacterium
ATCGACAACGGCCGCCGCGGCCGTGCCGTCACCGGCCCCAACAACCGCGCGCTCAAATCGCTGAGCGATATGCTCAAGGGTAAGCAGGGCCGTTTCCGTCAGAACCTGCTCGGCAAACGCGTCGACTATTCCGGCCGTTCGGTTATCGTCGTCGGCCCCGAACTCAAACTGTATCAGTGCGGTCTTCCGAAAGAGATGGCGCTGGAACTGTTCAAGCCCTTCGTTATGAAGCGCCTGTGGGAGCTCGGCATTGCCAGCAATATCAAGTCCGCCCGTAAAATGGTGGAACGCGCCCGCGGCGAGGTGTGGGACGCTCTCGAAGTGGTCATCAAAGATCACCCCGTGATGCTGAACCGTGCGCCGACGCTGCACCGCCTGGGCATCCAGGCGTTCGAGCCCGTGCTGGTCGAGGGCCGCGCCATCAAACTGCACCCGCTGGTCTGCACCGCGTTCAACGCCGACTTCGACGGCGACCAGATGGCCGTTCACGTACCGCTGAGCGCCGAGGCCCAGGCCGAGGCCCGCTTCCTGATGCTGGCGGCCAACAACCTGCTCAAACCCTCCGACGGCAAACCCGTCGTGGTGCCCACGCAGGATATGATCCTCGGCTCTTACTACCTCACCCTTGTCAAAGAGGACGAGGTCGGCCACGGCAAGGTCTTCCGCAGCGTGGAAGAGGCCACCATGGCGTATGACGAGGGTGATATCGGCCTGCACGCGCCGATCCGCATCCGTATGACCAAGACCATCGACGGCGTCGAAAAGAGCGCGCTCGTCGACACCACCCTCGGCAAGGTCATCTTCAACTCGCCCATTCCGCAGGACCTCGGTTTTGTGGACCGCAGCGATCCCGAGAACCTTTTCAAACTCGAGATCGATCAGCTGGTCAACAAGAAGGTGCTCGGCAAGATCATCGAACGCTGCATCCGCATCCACGGTACGTCCGATTCCGCCAAGGTGCTGGACGCCATCAAGGCGCAGGGCTATAAGTACTCCACCCGCAGCGGCATCTCCGTCGCGGTGTGCGACGCGGCCATCCCCGAGAAGAAAGCGAAATTCATCAAGGACGCCGAGAACACCGTCGACGATATCGAAGAGCAGTACCAGATGGGTATGCTCAGCCGTATGGACCGTTCCCGCTTCGTCATCAAAGCGTGGGAGGACTGCACCAAGCGCGTTTCCGACGAACTGAAGAATTCGCTTGACAAATATAACCCGATCTTTATGATGCTTGATTCCGGCGCCCGCGGTTCCGACGCCCAGCTGCGTCAGATGGCCGGTATGCGCGGTCTGATCGCCAATACCGCCGGTAAGACCATCGAGATCCCCATTCGTGCCAACTACCGCGAAGGTCTGAATATCATCGAGTACTTCATCTCCTCCCGCGGCGCCCGTAAAGGTCTGGCCGATACCGCTCTTCGTACCGCCGACTCCGGTTACCTGACCCGTCGTCTGGTGGACGTCTCGCAGGAAGTGATCATCCGCGAAGAGGATTGCCATTGCCACGACGGTCTTGAGGTCTATGACATCAAGGACGGCAACGACGTGATCGAGCCGTTGAGCGAACGCTTGACCGGCCGTTATCTGCTGGAAGATTTCGTCGATGACAAGACCGGCGAAGTGATCTGCGATAAAGACACCATGGTCACCGACGCTATGGCGAACAGGATCGCCGACATCGTCAACGCGCGCAAGAACCCCGAGGACCGCAAAGTCCGCATCCGCTCGCTGCTGACCTGCGAATGTGAGCACGGCGTCTGCATCAAGTGCTACGGCATGAACCTTGCGACGGCCGGCCCCGTCAGCATCGGTGAGGCGGTCGGCATCATCGCCGCGCAGTCCATCGGCGAACCCGGCACGCAGCTGACCATGAGAACCTTCCACACCGGCGGCGTTGCTTCGCAGTCGGATATTACCCAGGGTCTTCCCCGCGTCGAAGAACTGTTCGAGGCGCGCAAACCCAAGACGCTGGCGATGCTGGCCGAAATCGACGGCACCGTTTCCTTTGAGGAGATCAAAAAGAGCCGCCACGTCGTTATCACCGGCGAAAACGGCGAAAGCCGCAAGTACCTCATCCCGTTTGACGCCCGTCTGTGCCAGGATATTACCGAGGGCGCGCACGTCGTCAAGGGCCAGCACCTTACCGAGGGCGCTGTCAACCCGCACGAGGTACTGGCGGTGCTCGGCATCGAGGCCGTTCACAATTACCTGATCAAAGAAGTGCAGATGACCTACCGTATGCAGGGCGTTGATATCAACGATAAGCATATCGAGGTTATCGTCCGTCAGATGATGCGCAACCTCAAGATCGAGGAGCCCGGTTCCACCGGTATGCTGCCCGGCACGGTCATCGAGCGCAGCAGCTTCAAGAAAGCCAACGACGAGGCCAAGGCCCGCTGCGAGGCGAACGGCGAGGAGTTCGTTCCCGCCACTTGCTCCGTGGTGCTGCTCGGCATCACCAAGGCCGCCCTTGCGACCGAGTCGTTCCTGTCAGCCGCATCGTTCCAGGAGACCACCAAGGTCCTCACCGAGGCCTCCATCAAGGGCAGCATCGACCCGCTGCTCGGCCTGAAAGAGAACGTCATCATCGGCAAACTGCTCCCGTCCGGTACCGGCATGCGCTGCTACAGCGATGTCGAGGTGGTGCCGACCGCGGTTCCCGAAAACGCGTTCAACGCCATCGAGATCCCGACCGAGTGATCGCAAAAAAACCTCGGCATTTTCAACGATTTTTTCACAAAAAATTTGTTTAACCTGTTGACAAAACCGTTTGAAAATGGTAAATTATCTCTTGTTGTGTTCGGGTGTGATGTGTCGCCGCAAGGCGGCACGTCTGCCCTGCATAAAATTTCTTAACGGAGGTGAAAATACTTGCCAACCTTTAATCAGCTCGTTCGCAACGGAAGAGAGACTCTTACGAAGAAGTCCAAAGCTCCGGCACTGGGTAAAGGCCTGAACTCGAAGAAGAATGTTATGACCGATAACAATTCTCCTCAGAAGCGCGGTGTGTGCACGGTCGTCAAGACCGACACCCCCAAAAAGCCCAACTCGGCGCTCAGAAAGCTTGCCAGAGTGCGTCTCACCAACGGAATCGAAGTTTCGGCTTACATTCCCGGCGTGGGTCACAATCTGCAGGAGCACAGTGTGGTGCTGATCCGCGGCGGTCGTGTCAAAGACCTTCCCGGTGTTCGTTACCACATCGTCAGAGGCACCCTTGACGCTCAAGGCGTTGCCGACCGGATGCAGGCCCGCTCCAAATACGGCGCCAAGCGTCCCAAAGCTGCCAAGAAATAAGGCAGTTTATTCGGAGACAATTCTTCTTGCAGGCTGAATTAAAATTCAACCAATGGTGAGTATTTTACGACTATATCGGGTTGTAAACAGGCCGCCATTGGCGCCACGGGAAGCAAAGTCACTCGAGTACCTATGAGTTCATTTCTATGAAGGAGGGAAGCGAAGTGCCAAGAAGAGGCCAAACGGCAAAACGTGACGTTTTGCCCGATCCGCTTTACAACTCAAAGCTTGTAACACGGCTTATCAACAACGTTATGATCGATGGTAAAAAAGGCGTCGCTCAGAAAATCGTCTACGACGCTTTCGATATCATCAAAGAGCAGACGGGAAAAGATCCGCTTGAGGTTTTTGAGGCCGCTATGGATAACGTAATGCCCCTGCTCGAGGTCAAAGCCCGCCGTATTGGCGGCGCGACCTATCAGGTCCCCATCGACGTCCGTCCCGAAAGACGGCAGACGCTGGGCCTGCGCTGGCTGACGGTCTATGCCCGCGATCGTTCCGAGCGGACGATGAAGGAAAGACTCGCTAACGAAATCATGGATGCCACCAACTCGTTGGGCAACGCATTCAAAAAGAAAGAAGACATGCACAAGAACGCAGAGGCCAACAAGGCGTTTGCGCATTTCAGATGGTAATCTGAAACACACACAGTATTTCGGAGGAACTTATGCCTAGACAGGTACCATTAGAGTTAACAAGAAACATCGGTATTATGGCGCACATCGATGCCGGTAAAACGACCACTACGGAGCGTATTCTCTATTACACCGGCATCAACCATAAGATGGGTGAAACTCACGATGGTGCAGCGACGATGGACTGGATGGAGGAAGAGCAGGAGCGTGGTATCACCATCACTTCTGCCGCCACCACCTGTTTCTGGAAAAATCACCGGATCAACATCATCGACACTCCCGGCCACGTGGACTTTACCGTAGAAGTCGAGCGCTCGCTTCGCGTGCTCGACGGTTCGGTCACGGTCCTTTGCGCCAAGGGCGGCGTCGAGCCCCAGTCCGAAACCGTTTGGAGACAGGCCGACAAGTACAAGGTCCCGCGCATGATCTATATCAATAAGATGGATATCATGGGCGCCGACTTTTATCACGTGCTGGATATGGTGCACGACCGGCTCAAATGCAACGCCGTGCCCATTCAGCTCCCCATCGGCTCCGAGAGCACTTTCCGGGGGATCATCGACCTGTTGAAGATGCGCGCGGAAGTCTATTACGACGACCTCGGCAACGACGTGCGCGACGAGGAGATCCCCGCCGACATGGTCGACAAGGCGCAGCAATACCACGATGCGCTGCTCGAGCACGTTGCCGAACAGGATGAAGTGCTGCTGGAGAAGTATTTGTCGGGTGAGGAACTCACCATTGACGAAATCAAAAGCTGCATCCGCAAAGCGACCATCAACAACCAGATGGTGCCCGTCACCTGCGGCACCTCCTACAAAAACAAAGGTGTGCAGCCCCTTCTGGACGCCATTGTGGACTATATGCCCGCCCCGACGGATATCCCGTCGATCCGCGGCGTGAACCCCAACAGCGAAAAAGAAGAGGAGCGTCATGCTTCCGACTCCGAGCCGTTCGCGGCTCTTGCCTTTAAAATCGCCACCGACCCCTTCGTCGGCAAACTCTGCTATTTCCGCGTGTATTCCGGAAAGATCGAGACCGGTTCCACCGTCTACAACTCCGTCAAAGACGACAACGAGCGCATCGGCCGCATTTTGCAGATGCACGCCAATTCCCGTAAGGACATTGACTGCTGCTACGCGGGCGACATCGCCGCCGCCGTCGGTCTGAAACGGACCACGACGGGCGACACTCTCTGCGACAAGAACCACCCCGTGGTGCTTGAGAGTATGGAGTTCCCGGACCCGGTCATCCGTGTTGCCATTGAACCGAAGACCAAAGCCGGTCAGGAAAAGATGGGCATCGCCCTTCAGAAACTGGCTGAAGAGGATCCGACCTTCAAGTGCTACACAGACGAAGAGACCGGTCAGACCATCATCGCCGGTATGGGCGAATTGCATCTGGAGATCATCGTCGACCGCCTGCTGCGTGAGTTCCACGTCGAAGCCAACGTCGGCAAGCCCCAGGTCGCCTACCGCGAGACCATCACCAAAAACGCCGAGTCCGACACCAAATTCGCCCGCCAGTCCGGCGGTCACGGCCAGTACGGTCATGTTAAGATCCGCATCGAGCCCAACCCCGGCAAAGGGTACGAATTCGTCAACTCGATCGTTGGCGGCGCTATTCCCAAGGAGTTCATCGGCCCTGCCGAGCAGGGTATCAAGGGCGCCATGCTTTCGGGCGTGCTTGCCGGCTACAACGTTGTGGACGTCAAGGTGACCCTGTACGACGGCTCCTATCACGAGGTCGACTCCTCCGAGCTCGCCTTCAAGACCGCCGGTTCCATGGCGTTCAAGGATGCTATGGGCAAAGCGGCGCCCGTATTGATGGAGCCCATCATGAAGGTCGCCGTCACCGTTCCGTCGGAGTATATCGGCGACGTGCTCGGCGATTTGACCGCCCGCCGCGGCTTGCCGCAGGGGCAGGAGGACCGCAGCGGAGCGACCGAGATTTTCGCCCATGTTCCGCTTTCCGAGATGTTCGGCTACGCCACCGACCTGCGTTCCAAGACGCAGGGACGCGGCCAGTACGTTATGGAGCCCAGCCATTATGAGCCCGTTCCGAAGAACATCGCCGAAAAGATCATGAGCGACAGAACCCGGTAAACCTCGTGACTCTAAGTTTTTTCAATTACCTATTGAATTTTTCTGTATTATTTGGTATGATAGTACCACGTATAATGAATCTTTAAGGAGGATTTTCCAATGGCCAAACAGAAATTCGAAAGAACCAAACCCCATGTTAACATCGGTACCATCGGTCACGTTGACCACGGTAAAACCACCCTGACGGCCGCTATCACCAAGACGCTCGCCAGAAAGGGTCTGGCTCAGTTCGAGGCCTATGATCAGATCGATAAGGCGCCCGAAGAGAAAGCCCGCGGCATCACGATCAACACCGCTCACGTTGAGTATGAGACCGACGCTCGCCACTATGCGCACGTCGACTGCCCCGGCCATGCCGACTATATCAAGAACATGATCACCGGTGCTGCTCAGATGGATGGCGCTATCCTTGTTATCGCCGCCACCGACGGCCCCATGGCTCAGACCAAAGAGCACCTTCTGCTTGCCCGTCAGGTGGGCGTGCCCTACATCGTGGTCTTCATGAACAAGACCGACCTGATGGATGACCCCGAACTGCTCGAGCTGGTCGAGA
>CADBON010000030.1 GCA_902796315.1 Oscillospiraceae bacterium
AACGGCTTTGTCATCGGCCGCGAACTGGCCGTGCGCGAGGGGAACCGCTATTACGTTGCCTTCGACGCCGTGTGGACGGGGCAAAACCTGCCCTTCACCGCCGTCGACTGCCATCTCGGCAAACTGCCCCGCACGCCCGAGGCACGGGCCTTTGCGGCGCGGCAGTATAACCGCCTCAAAAAGAAATACGACGCCGCCCCCGCAGGGGAGGAAAAGGACCGTCTCGGCTCCGTGCTGACGGCTCTCGCGGCGTTTTCCGAAGGGGAGAGCGAACCATGAAAGTCAAAGAGATTTATGACTACCTCGATTCTTTCGCGCCGTTTTCGTCGCAGGAAGAATGGGATCACTGCGGCCTGTCCGTCGGCTCTCTCGACGCCGACGTCAGGACCGTCGTCGTGGCGTTGGATGTGACGAAAACCGTCATTGATTTCGCCAAAGAAAAGAACGCCCAACTGGTGCTCACGCACCATCCGCTGCTCTTTCACGCCGCCTCGCAGATCGAGACGGGCACCGTTCTCTACGATGCGGTGTCGTCCGGGCTGACGTTTCTCGCGTCGCACACCTGCCTTGACAAAGCGCCGGGCGGCGTAAACGATTGCCTCGCGGCCGCCGTCGGCTTTGCCAACGTGCGTCCCACCGACGATCCGTTTCTGATGCTCGGCGACCTGCCGCGTGAAATGCGCGCCGCGGAGTTGGCGGCGCACGTTAAGGAACGGCTCGGCGGGTCGGTGCGGTTGAGCGATCCCAACCGGCTTGTCACGACCGTCGCCTTCTGCAGCGGCGGGGGCGGCGAATACAGCCCGGCTGCCGCCGCAAACGGTGCCCAGGCGCTGTTGACGGGCGAGGCCGCGCACCATGACTTTTTGGCCGCGACCGAGTGCGGCGTGGCCCTGCTGGCCGCCGGCCATTACGAGACCGAGGCCCTTGTCTGTCCCGTGCTCGCCGACAAACTGCGCGAGCGGTTCGGGTTCGCGCTCAACGTCTTTGTGTATGACGGCGCCGCACCCGTTATTACTCTGTAAAACCCGATAGGAGAGATTCGTTACGGCTTTAGACGGAATGTACCTGAGTTTCCTCGTGTCACAACTCAGCGAGACCCTCGTCGGCGCACGCGTCGACAAGATCCACCAGCCCACCCGCAGTGAGCTGGTGTTCGTCATGCGTACCCGCGGGGGCGTGCACCGTCTGTTTCTGTCGGCCGACGCCAACGCCCCGCGCGTCTGCCTGGTCAAGAGCGCGCCCGAAAACCCGCAAAATCCGCCCATGCTGTGTATGCTGCTGCGCAAAAAACTGACCGGCGCCGCGCTGACGGCGGTGGAACAGAGCGGTCTTGACCGCGTCGTGTTTTTCCGTTTCGACGCCACCGACGAGATCGGCGATCACGTTCATTTGACGCTGGTGTCCGAGATCATGGCCCAGCACAGCAATCTGATCTTGCTCGACGAAAACGACCGCGTCGTCGACGCCGTCAAACGCGTGGACGCCGAAAAATCCTCCTACCGCCTCGTACTGCCCGGCGCGCCGTACAAACTGCCGCCCGCCCAGCAAAAACTCGACTTGCGCGAGCAGGAGCCCGCCGCCGTCTGCGAGGCGGTGACGGCACAGAACGGCCGCCTTTCGTCCGCCGTTCTGAAAACCGTGCAGGGCGTGTCGCCGCTGCTGGCGCGCGAGATCGCGTTTCGCGCCGACCCGGATGACGGCGCCGCGTGCGATTTGAGCGCCGACGGCAAATTGCGCCTGTTGGCGGCGCTTGCCGATTTGCGCGGCCGCCTTACGGGCAACGCGCCTGAGCCGACTCTCGTTCTGAACGAGGAGGGCAAACCCTTTGAGTTTTCCTTTTTGCCGGTCCGGCAGTACGGCCCGGCCTACCGCGCCGAACCGCGCGCTGACGTTTCCGTGCTGCTTGAAGATTTTTATGCCGAGCGCGACCGTTTGCAGCGCACCAAATCGCGTGCGTCCGAACTGTTCACCTCGCTCGACAATCTGATCGAGCGCACCTCCCGCAAACTCAACAACCGGCGCGAAGATCTGGCGCGCTGTGAGGACCGTGAGACCCTGCGTAAAAACGCCGAACTGATCACGGCGGCGCAGTACCGCCTGCAAAAGGGCGCCGACGTTTATGAGGTCGAGGATTATTACAACGCCAACGAGCCCGTCCGCGTCAAGGTCGATCCCGCGCTCACGCCGTCGCAGAACGCGCAGAAACTGTATAAAGAGTACCGCAAGGCCTGCACCGCCGAAAAGAAACTGCGCGATCTCATCGCCGAGGGGGAGGACGATCTTGCGTATCTCATCGGCGTGCGCGATCTGCTGCAGCGTGCCTCGCTCGAAAAGGAGTTTGCCGAAATCAAGGCCGAACTCGTTGCGCAGGGTTTCTTGAAACCCAAACGCGCCGGCGGCAAAAAGCAGGTCTCGGCCGCCGCCCTGCCGCCTCTGTCGTTCACCACGTCCCAAGGGTTTACCGTACTGGTCGGGCGCAACAATACCCAGAACGACAAGTTGACCTTCAAGATCGGCAAAAAGGGCGACGTGTGGCTGCACGCGCAAAAGGCGCCCGGGTCGCATGTGCTGCTGGTCGCCGACGGCCAAGACGTGCCCGACGACGCAATCGTCGAGGCCGCCGAGATTGCCGCGTATTACAGCTCGGTCAGTGCCGCAACGCTGGCGACGGTCGATTATACTGACGTCAAAAACATCAAAAAACCCAACGGAGCCAAGCCCGGTTTCGTCGTGTACTACACCTATTATTCCGTCAACGTTCGCCCCAAAAAGCCGGACGGGGGAAAGTGAGGCAGCGCCGTGCACACCGATTACGAAGCCCTCGGCAAATATCTCGATCACTTGCTCCGTCACCCCGCCTCGCCCGAGGAGGTTGCCGATCGGGAGCCGACCTTTTATGAGTGGAACGCCGCGCTGCCCTATTCCTCTGCGAAGTACGCGCGCGAACTTCCCAAGGAGCCCGGCCGGGATTTCACCGTTCTCAACTTTGCCGACGTGCAGTGCCACGACGGCGAGATGATGAGTTTTGTCGGCGATTTTGCTCTGGAAACGATGCAAAAACTGATCGACGAGACCGAGCCCGACCTCATCACCCTCACGGGCGATAACGCGTTTGACCCGCTGGCGCTGCTGCGGCTCATCGATTTTCTCGAGAGTTTTAATATCCCGTGGGCGCCCGTTATGGGCAACGCCGACCACGACGGGCTTGTCAGCGAGTTTTGGGCGGATTACCGCCTTGCGCACGCCAAAAACTGTCTGTTTACATACGGCCCCGCGGGAATGGGCGACGGGAATTATCTCGTCAACGTCACCGAAAACAGTCAGATCATCCACACGCTGTTTTTTATGGATACCCATCACGAAGAGACGATGCGGCAGGGGAGTTACGACCACCTTTGCGACAGTCAAATCGCCTGGTTCCGGTGGGCGGCGGCGGGCGTGTCCGCCGAAGCGGGACGCCCCGTTCCGAACAGCGTCTTTTTCCACATCCCCGTTCCCGAGGTGCGCGACGCGTGGAACGCCGCGCACGGCGCGGACGGCGAATTGCTGCCCGCCTACCGCGACGAGCCGTTCTGCAAACTGCACGAAAAGGACGGCGCACCGCTGTTCAACAACGGCTTTTTCAACTGCGCCCGCGAATGCGGAACGGCGAATATCCTTTTCGGTCACGACCACGTCAACTGCTTTTCGCTCCCGTACCGCGGCGTAACGCTGACCTACGCGATGAAAACCGGCAACGGCTGTTACTGGGAGCGCGAGACCAACGGCGGCACCGTGCTGAAGATCCGCTCGGACGGTTCCACGGCCGTCGAGCAGCACTATATCGACCCGCGCCAAACGCAGGTCAAACGCTTTCTGCTCGAGTATTACGGTGTCAACCGGTACGAGCCCAATTTTGAGGACTGAACCCCGCCCGAACGGGCGTTCCCATCACGAAAAAAGTCGAGAGGTACGGTTTTGCAAGACCGTCCCTCTCGATTTGTTTTTATGCGTTTTGCCGCGTTTCGTCAGGTCGTTTCCTCGCCGAGCTTGTATGCGGAGATCCCCTGAATAATGAAGTGGTCGTCGCCAATCTCGGTGTTCAGTATTTCGACCTTCAGCGCCGTGGCCTTTACGGTGTCAAAGACGCAGTTTTCGGCAACGATGCGCTTGCCGGTGTAGACCAGTTGGTACATCCCGTCCACCTTCGCGTAAATGTTGAACTGTCGTACCGTCGTCGTTTTTTCGATGATAAATACGGTGTTGAATTCCTCCGGCTCGGCAAATTCGAACTCGATCGTGTCGCCCTGTTTGCCCTCAAAGGCGCCGCTTTGCGCCTCGACGGTGTCGGCGATCACACCGTTGATGCGCACGGTTTGGGCGGCGGAAGCAACGTCCGTTACACGGCCGTTTTCGCCTCGCGAACAGCCGGCAAGCGCCGTGAGCGCCAGCAGTACCGTCAGCAAAGCGGCGGTGATTTTACGGGAAGCAAGCATGAACAGTCCCCCTTTGTTTTCTCGGGACCATTATACAATACACGAACTTTCCTTGCAAGTCATTCGTCAAAAATAGTTTCGACCACGCGTTCGCACCCCTCGGGCGAATAGCGAAAGTGCGACAGGTGACGTTCCTCGGTAAAATAGTGCGGCCGTTCGCGCGGATAGTCTGCCTCGAAAAAGTCGACCAGTATCAGTTTGCACTTCATCTTTTCGGCGAGCAGACTTTTGATGTAAACGCTGGCCTGCATTCCTTCCTCAACGTTCGGCACGTACTCCGCAAGCCCCGCAAGATTGGGCGTCAGTTCGACGAAAATACCGTAATTCTCCACACTGCGCACAACGCCGCTTACCGTGTCGCCGACGTGGAAAAGGGCGGCGTTTTCCTCCCACGTGCCCAGCAGTTCCTTGTGCGTCAGCGTCACGCGCCCGTCTTCGATAAAGCGCACCGCCGCGCGGATGTCGTCCCCGACGGCAAACCGCACCGACGGGTGGGGGATGCGCGAGACCGAGATTCCGTCAATGGGCAGCAGCGACGTTACTCCGCAGCCGATATCGCAAAACGCGCCGAATTTTTCCAAATGCGTCACCCGCACGTCCAGCACGTCGCCCGGGCGCAGGCAGGGGAGTACTTCTTCCGTATAGCGGCGCTGCGCTTCGCGGCGGCTCAATACGGCGACGGGTCCGGTCGCCCCGTACTCAAACCCCGTGACCGCAAAGCGCACGGGCTTGTTGACGCGCGTCAGAATGGCAATGTCGCGCGTCGTGCCCTCGGCGATGCCCAACGCGCACTCCTCCCGCGGGATCACGCCCGGCAGACCGCCGATGCTGACGTGCAGGTTGTGGGCGGCGTCGCTGCGCAGGGCGCGCGCTTCCAGCAGGGCGCCCTCGGCAAAGGCCTCCTCCAGTGCGGCGCGGTTGGCGGTACGGCGCTTGTTTTCGGGGGTTTCCAGTAAATACCCTTCGGGCAGATAGCAAGTTTTCATACGGTCACCTGTTTTCTCATTTTTTCTCTTTTAATTTATGCACGGTTATGCTATAATATCTCCGATTAAGTTTGAAATGGAGAAAACGGTATGGATATCCGCGTCGGCGACGTTCTCAAAATGAAAAAACCGCATCCCTGCGGCGCCTTTGAATTTGACGTTCTGCGCTCCGGCATGGATTTCCGCCTTCGCTGCCGCGGCTGCGGGCGTGAGTTTATGATCCCGCGCGCCAAGGCCGAAAAGAACGTCAAGACCGTTGAGCGGGTGACAGACAATGCTTGACAAACTGCGCGAAATCAAACGTCGGTGCGACGAGGTGAACGCCCTTCTCTGCACACCGGAGGTCGCCTCCGACGTGCAGCGGACGGCGGAATTGATGCGTGAACTCAAAACGCTGACGCCCCTCGTTGAAACCTTCGACCGCTACACCGCCGCCGTCGAGGACGGCGAGGCGGCAAAATCTCTGCTTGCCGAGCACCCCGATAAAGAAACCCGCGATCTGCTTGAAAGCGAGATCGCCGACAGCGCGGCGCGCGCCGAAGAACTGCGCGCCGAACTCAAGACCATGCTTCTGCCGCGCGACCCCAACGACGGGCGCAACGTTATCGTCGAGATCCGCGCCGGCGCGGGCGGCGAGGAAGCGGCGCTGTTCGCCGGGTCGCTGTTCCGTATGTACAGCATGTACTCCGAACGCCGCAAGTGGAAGACCGAGGTCCTCAATCTCAACGAGACCGAACTCGGCGGCGTCAAGGAAATCAGTTTTTTGATCGAAGGCGACGGCGCGTATTCCCGCTTTAAGTTTGAGAGCGGCGTCCACCGCGTCCAGCGCGTGCCCGAAACCGAGAGCCAGGGCCGCATCCACACCTCCACCGTCACCGTCGCTGTCCTGCCCGAGGTCGAGGACGTCGAGTTCGAGCTCGACCCCGCCGATCTGCAGATCGACACCTATCGCTCCAGCGGCGCGGGCGGGCAGAAGGTCAACAAAACCAGCAGCGCCATCCGCGTCACTCACCTGCCTACCGGTATGGTCGTCGAGTGCCAGGACGAGCGAAGCCAGTATAAAAACAAAGACCGCGCGCTGAAGATCCTGCGCGCCCGTCTTCTCGATATCGAGCGCGAAAAGCAGGCGAACGAGATCGCCGACGAGCGCCGCTCGCAGGTCGGTACGGGCGACCGCAGTGAGCGCATCCGCACCTATAATTTCCCGCAGGGCCGCGTCTCCGACCACCGCATCGGGCTGACGCTTTACAAGATCGAGGCCGTTATGAACGGCGACC
This sequence comes from Oscillospiraceae bacterium, assembly GCA_902796315.1. GTDB lineage: Bacteria > Bacillota > Clostridia > Oscillospirales > Acutalibacteraceae > DTU089. The sequence goes on from CADBON010000030.1 coordinate 6,739, forward strand.
TCGACGAATTGATCGACGCCCTGATCACCGCGGATACCGCCGAAAAACTCAAGGCCTCCAAGGAGGAGTAACGTGAAGACCGACGTTCAAAAACTGACAGCCGCCGACGGCCCGGAGCAGTATGCCCGCGCCGCCGCTCTGCTGCGCGCCGGCGAAGTGGTCGCCATGCCGACCGAAACGGTCTACGGCCTTGCCGCCAACGCCTATGACGGCGCCGCCGTCAAAAAGATATTTGAAGCCAAGGGCCGTCCGCAGGACAACCCTTTGATCGTGCATATCGCAAGCTTTGACGAACTCGCGCCCTTGACGGCGGGCGTCCCCGCGGCGGCCGAACGCCTTGCCGCGCGCTTCTGGCCCGGTCCGCTGACCATGGTGCTGCCCAAGTCCGACAAGATCCCCGACGTTGTGACCGCCGGTCTTTCGACGGTCGCGGTGCGCTGTCCGTCGCACCCCGTCGCCAACCGCCTTATCCGCGAGGCGGGCGTGCCGCTCGCGGCGCCCAGCGCCAACCTTTCCGGCAAACCCAGCCCCACCCGGGCGGAGCACGTGATCCGCGATATGAACGGCCGCGTTCCGCTGATTCTGGACGGCGGCCCCTGCGAAGAGGGGGTCGAATCGACCGTTCTGCTTCTCGCTTCCGACGTGCCGCGCGTCCTGCGCCCCGGCAACGTGACGGTCGACCAACTGCGCGGCGTGCTCGGCCGCGTCGACGTGGACGACGCCGTTCTGCACCCGCTCGCAAACGGCGCCGAGGCCGCGTCGCCGGGTATGAAGTACAAGCATTATTCGCCCGACGCCGAGATCATCATCGTGCGCGGCGACTACCGCGATTTTGTCGCGTACGTCAACGCCGCCGCCTGTGACGGCACGTGGGCGATGGTCTTTGAGGGCGAGGGAGAGGGCCTTGCCGTGCCGTATATGATCTGGGGGAACGACGATTACCGCAGTATGAGCCGCCGCCTGTTCGACGACCTGCGCTCGCTCGATGAAAAGGGCGCCCGCCGCTGCTTCGTGCGTTGCCCCGAAACCGACAACAGCGACAATCTCGCCGTGCTCAACCGTCTGCTGCGCGCGGCCGCTTTCCGGGTGGTGGACGTATGAGCCGCAAGATCCTGCTCGGCCTGACCGGCCAGACCGGCGCCGGGAAATCCACCGTCGGCGCCTATCTGCGCGGCAGGGGAGCCGCGGTGCTGGACGGCGATCTCGCCGCCCGCGAGGTGCTTGTCGGCAACGCCGAATTGAAAGCGCGCATTTGCGCTGCCTTCGGCGACGACGTTTACAACGGCGACGTGCTTGATCGCGCCGCGCTCGCTTCCCGAGCGTTTGCGTCACCCGCCGCCACCGCGACACTCAACAGCATTATGCACCCCGCCGTGTGCGCGTGGCTTTCGACCCGCGCCGAAGCGGCATTTGAGAACGCCGACGTCGTCGTGGTCGACGCCGCCGCGCTGATCGAGTCCGGCTTCGCCGCCCGCTGCGATCTGCTGGCGGTCGTCACGGCGCCCGAACCGGTGCGCCTTGCGCGCATTATGGCGCGCGACGGGCTGACCGAGGAGGCCGCCCGCCTGCGTATGAACGCGCAAAAACCCGAATCGTGGTACGTTGAACGCGCCGATTACGTCATCGTCAACGACGGTGGCTCTCTCGAAGAAGCCCTGCGACCGTTGTACGCCGCTCTGTTCGGCGCCGACTGAAATCGTTTATTATTACCCCGAAAGGATGTTTTTTATGTCAAAAGCGGAAGAACTGAAAAAAGAACTTGCCTACGCTCCCAAGCACGCCGGCCTGACCGTCAGCGCGGCCGAGCAGAAAAAGGCCTTTGCGTTCGCCGAGGACTACAAGCAGTTTCTCGACGAGGCGCGCACCGAGCGTCTGGCCGTCAAAGCGGCCGTCGCCCGTGCCGAAGCGTGCGGCTTCAAGCCGTTTGAGCCCTATCGCAAGTACAAGGCCGGCTCCAAGGTCTATTACGTCAACCGCGGCAAGGCCGTGATTTTGGCCGTCATCGGCAAAAAGAGCGTCAAAGAGGGCGTACGCATCGCCGCCGCCCATATCGACTCGCCCCGTCTTGACCTGAAGCCCAACCCGCTGTATGAGAGCGACGATATCGCCATGTTCAAGACGCATTATTACGGCGGCATCAAAAAGTTTCAGTGGGTGACCGTCCCGCTGGCGCTGCACGGCGTGATCGTGCGCCGCGACGGGAAAGAGATCGAGGTTTCCATCGGCGACAAAGAGGGCGAGCCGAAGTTCGTCATCTCCGACATTCTGCCGCACCTCGGCGCCGAACAGGCGCAGAAACCCCTCGGCAAGGCCATCGAGGCCGAGGACCTCAACGTCATCGTCGGCTCGCTGCCCTTTAAGGACGACAAGGCGAGCGAACTTGTCAAACTCAACATTCTCAAACTGCTCAACGAGAAATACGGCATCGTCGAAAGCGATTTCCTCAGCGCCGAACTTGAAGTGGTGCCCGCCTACCGCACCGACGACATCGGTTTTGACCGCGGTCTGCTCGGCGGTTACGGCCACGACGACCGCTGCTGCGCCTATCCTGCGCTGCGCGCCGTGTTCGAGGCGAAAACGCCCGCCAAGACCGTTATCACCGTGCTGACCGATAAAGAAGAGATCGGCTCCGACGGCAATACCGGTATGCAAAGCGCCTATCTCAAATACTTCATCGCCTATCTCGCCAAGGCCGAAGGGCTTGACGTGTTCGAAGTGCTCTCGCACAGCGAGTGCCTGTCCGCGGACGTCAACTCCGCCTACGATCCGAACTTCGCCAACTGCTTTGAAAAGAACAACTCCTCGTACCTCAACCGCGGCGTCGTGCTCACCAAGTACACCGGCGCACGCGGCAAGGGCGGCGCCAGCGACGCTTCCGCCGAGTATATCGGCAAGGTCATCCGCCTGATGAACGACAAAAAGGTCGTCTGGCAGATCGGCGAACTCGGCAAGGTCGACGTGGGCGGCGGCGGAACGGTTGCCAAGTACATCGCCAAGCTGGACGTCGACGTGGTCGATCTCGGCGTGCCGGTACTGTCCATGCACGCGCCCTACGAGGTCATTTCCAAGTTCGACCTCTGGATGGCGTTCCGCGCCTTTGACGAGTTCTTCAAACAGTAATGGCGTACGGGGCATTTGCGGACGTCTATGACGCCCTGACGGGGAACGTCGATTATCCCGCCCGCGCGGCGTATATCACGCGCCTTTTGGCCGCGTACGGCGTGCGGGACGGGCTGTTGCTCGACCTTGCCTGCGGCACGGGTTCGCTTTCGGTTGAACTCTCGCGCCGCGGGTTTGAGGTCATCGCCTCCGACGCCTCGCCCGAAATGCTCACCGTGGCGCGCGATAAGGCGGCCGCGGCAGGGGAGGATATTCTCTTTCTCTGCCAGCGGATGGAAGAGACCGACCTCTACGGCAGCGTTCGCGCCGTGGTCTGCTCGCTCGACAGCGTCAACCATCTGCCTGATCTCGACGCCGTTTCCCGTACCCTGCAAAACCTTGTCAACTTTTTGGACGACGGCGGGCTGATCGTCTTTGACGTCAACACCGTCTACAAGCATCAGGCGGTGCTGTCGAACAACACTTTCGTTTACGATACCGGCGACGTGTTCTGTACGTGGCAGAATCATCTCTGCCCCGACGGGCGTACCGTCGACCTGCGGCTTGACTTTTTCAAGCGCGAGGGCGGGCTCTACCGCCGCGGCAGCGAGAGCTTCCGCGAAACGGCCTTCACCGACGAAGAATTGACGCGCGCCGCCGAAAACGCGGGTTACGCCGTGCGCGCCCGCTATGCCGAATTGACCGAAAACGCGCCCGCGGCCGACACCGAGCGGGTGTATTACGTTCTTCAACTGGAGCGAGGTTTATAACGAGTTTAACCAAGAAACCTGTTCACCGCAAAAGGTTGGTAGCGACAGCGAGCCGAGCGAGACCTTTTGCGGAAAGGAGGAGCAGCGGAATGAGCGCGAGGCGACTTTTGACGCGAAGCAAAAAAGTCGTCGCAAGCGATATGAAGCTTGCGACGACGTAGGAGGTCTTGACGTGAGCGAACTTTCCTATCTGAAAAGCGGGACCGACGTGCGCGGCACCGCTCTTGCCAAAGACGGCGGCGCCGTCGATTTGACGGACGACCGCGTTGCGGCGGTCGCGGCGGCCCTGTACCGCTTTCTGTGCCGCAAATTCGGGCGCGACGGTCTGACCGTCGTCGTCGGTTACGACACGCGCCTTTCCTCGCCGCGGCTTGCCGACGTGACCGCGCGTTCGCTTGCGGCGTGCGGGGCGACGGTGTATGACTGCGGCCTTTCGACCACGCCCTCTATGTTCGTGGCCGTTCTCCGCTATGGGCTGGACGCTTCGGTAGAGATCACCGCCAGCCACCTTCCCTATGAAATGAACGGGCTCAAGTTCTTTACCGCCGAGGGCGGCTTTGCCGGCAGCGATATCGCCGCGATCCTCGACGACGCTTCCGCGAATCCCGTTGCGGCGGCCGACTTGCCCGCGCCCGACGTGCGGCCGCTTGACAATATGGCGCGCTATTGCGACGACCTGAAAGCGCGCATCCGCGACGGATGCGGCGGCGGTGAAAAGCCGCTTGCCGGTCTCAAGATCGCCGTGGACGCCGGCAACGGCTGCGGCGGGTTTTACGCCCGCGACGTGCTCGCGCCGCTCGGCGCCGACGTCAGCGGCAGCGTGTTTCTGGAGCCGGACGGCACCTTTCCCAACCACATCCCCAACCCCGAAAACAAAGCCGCTATGGACGCTGTCAGCGCCGCGGTACTGCGTTCGCACAGCGATCTCGGCGTGATCTTCGACACCGACTGCGACCGCGCCGCCTGCGTGGGGGCCGACGGCGCCGAACTCAACCGCAACAAACTCGTGGCGCTTGCCGCCGCGCTCGCCCTGCGCGACTGCCCCGGCGGTACGATCGTGACCGATTCCGTCACCTCCGACGGGCTTGCCGCGTTTATCGAGAACACTCTCGGCGGCGTGCACCACCGCTTCAAGCGCGGCTACAAGAACGTCATCGACGAGGCGCGCCGCCTCTCCGACAGCGGAACGCGCGCCCCGCTCGCCATCGAAACCAGCGGCCACGCGGCCTTTGCCGAAAATCACTATCTCGACGACGGCGCCTATCTTGTGACGAAACTCATCGTCGAGGCCGCCCGCCTTTCGCGCGAGGGCAAGACCCTTGCGGATTCCATCGCCGCTCTGCGAACGCCTGCCGAAGAAAAGGAACTGCGCTTCCGCATTTCCGAAAGCGACTTCCGCGCTTACGGCGATACCGTTCTCGCCGCGTTCCGCGCCCGCTGTGACGCGGATCCCTCCGCGACGGTCGCCCCCGTCAATTACGAGGGCGTGCGCGTCAATTACGGCGCGGGCGAGGGGGACGGCTGGCTGCTGCTGCGGCAGAGTCTGCACGAACCGTTGCTCGTCCTCAATGCCGAAAGCGACGTGCCCGGCGGCGTGGCCGTTCTGCTCGGCCATATCCGCCCCTTCCTGGAAGGGTACGCCTCGCTGGACTGTTCGCCCTTTGACGCTTAACATAGAAAAAGGAGAAATCATCATGACACTTTTAACAACAGTATTTGCGGCCGTTATATCTACCGTTGTTTGGTATAAAAACGCGCCGAAAAACGAACTGAAGGTCGGCGTTCTTTGCTGGATGTACTGGGGAGCGTCCCTGATGTGGCTGGTCGACGCCATCTTTGAGTACGCGGAACTCGGCGCTGAGTTCTTCACGCCCGCGCCCGCCGATATGCTCAACGATTTTTATCTGGGCCTGTCGGTCGTCGCGCTCGGCCTGGTCGTCTGGGTGGTCATCCTGCTGATCAAAGACCCGAAAGGCGTTGTCAAAGCGTCGCTCTTTAAGAAGAACAAGAAATAAAACGAAGCGGGGGTGCGCCTCGGCACCCCCGCCTTTTTTGAACCGAACGGGTACTGCTATGAACACAGACGCAAAACAAATCCTCGAAGCCGTCAAGACGGGCGAACTGTCGGTCGACGACGCGCTGCTCAAACTGAAGACCGCGCCTTTCTGCGATCTCGGCTACGCCAAGGTCGATTTGCACCGCGGCCTGCGGCAGGGCGCGGCAGAGGTCATTTACGGCGCGGGAAAAGCGCCGGAACAGATCGCCGGCATCGTCGACGCCATGCGGCAAAACGGGCAGGAGCAGATCCTCATCACGCGCCTTGCGCCCGAGGCGGCCGAACAACTCGCCCAAACGCTTCCGCTCGATTACCGCGAGCAGGCGCGCATTGCAACGCTCGGCGAACTGCGCCGGCCGGACGGCATCGGCACCGTCGTTGTCGCCACGGGCGGCACGAGCGATATTCCCGTCGCCGAAGAGGCGGCGCTTACCGCCGAGTTTTTCAAGAATCACGTCACGCGCCTCTATGACGTGGGTGTTGCCGGCCTTCACCGTCTGCTCTCCCATTCCGAGGATATTATGCGTGCGTCGGTCATCATCGCTGTCGCGGGCATGGAGGGGGCGCTCGCCAGCGTCGTCGGCGGCCTTGCGGATTGCCCGGTCATCGCCGTTCCCACGTCCGTCGGCTACGGCGCTTCGTTCGGGGGCGTCTCCGCGCTTCTTTCCATGCTCAATTCCTGCGCGTCGGGCGTGTCGGTCGTCAATATCGACAACGGCTTCGGCGCGGGCTATCTCGCAAGCATGATCAATCACATGGAGGTCAAAGGATGAAAACGCTGTATCTCGATCTCGGTATGGGCGCCGCGGGTGATATGCTCACGGCGGCGCTGCTCGAACTTCTGCCCGAGCCGGACCGCTTTGTGGAAAAACTGAACGCCGTCGGCATTCCCGGCGTGCGTTTTGAACGCGAACCGGCTGTCAAATGCGGCATCACCGGCACGCACGTGCGCGTTACGGTGAACGGGGAAGAGGAGGGCGAAGCCCCTCACGACCACCATCATCACAGCGGTATGGATGAGATCGAGCATATCGTGCGCGGGCATCTTGACCTTTCCGATAAGGTGAAGGAGCAGGTGCTGGCGACCTATCAACAGATCGCCGCGGCCGAAAGCCGCGTGCACGGCGTTCCGGTGACCGACGTCCATTTTCACGAGGTCGGCGCCATGGACGCGATCGCGGACGTTACGGCGGTCTGCCTGCTGCTCGACGAACTCGCGCCCGACCGCATCGTTGCGTCGCCCGTTCACGTCGGCGCCGGGCACGTCCGGTGCGCGCACGGCATTTTGCCCGTGCCCGCCCCCGCGACGGCGGAACTTTTGAAAGGCATCCCGATCTACGGCGGCGCGATCGACGGCGAACTCTGTACGCCCACGGGCGCCGCGCTGGTTCGTCAATTTGTCACCGCCTTCGGCGAGATGCCGGTCATGACGGTCGAGCGCGTCGGCTACGGCATGGGCAAAAAGGATTTTGAACGCGCCAACTGCGTGCGCGCCATTCTCGGCGAAAGCGCGGACCGTACCGACGAGGTCGTCGAGCTGTCGTTCAACGTCGACGATATGACTGCCGAGGAGATCGGCTTCGCCACCGAAATGCTCTTTGCGAGCGGTGCGAACGAGGTGTTCACCGTTCCCGTCGGTATGAAAAAGAACCGCCCGGGCACGCTGATTTGCGTGCTGTGCGAGCCCGGCCGCAAAGACGAGATCGTGCGTACCGTTTTCAAACACACCACGACCATCGGCGTCCGTGAAAGCGCCGTCAAGCGCACCGTGCTCGACCGCGCCGTCACAACGGTCGAAAGCCCGTACGGCGCCGTTTCCAAAAAGACGTCGCAGGGCTGCGGGGTGACGAGATCCAAGTACGAATATGACGATCTGGCCCGCGTCGCGAAAGAGAACGGACTGTCTCTGCGCGAAGCGAGAAAGGCGCTTGAAAATGCCGACAAGTGAGTTACAGCAAAAAACGGAGCGGCTGAAAGCCGTCCTCGCCGAAATGGGGAGCGTCGCCGTCGCGTTTTCCGCGGGGGTGGATTCCGCCTTTCTGCTCAAGGTCACGCACGACGTTCTCGGCGACCGCGCCGTAGCCGTCACCGCTTCGACCGCCGCCTTTCCCGAACGCGAACGGAACGCGGCCGCGGCGTTTTGCGAAGCCGAGGGCATCCGCCTGCTTACGGTGAGCATCGACGTGTTTGCCGTCCCGGGGTTTTTCGACAACCCGCCGGACCGCTGCTATCTGTGCAAAAAGGCCATCTTCAGCCGCCTGCTGCAGACCGCACAGGAGAGCGGCGCCCGCGTCCTCGTCGAGGGTACCAACGCCGACGATACGGGCGATTACCGACCCGGAATGCGGGCCGTCCGCGAACTCGGCGTGCGCAGTCCGCTGTTTGAAGTCGGCCTTACCAAGAGCGAGATCCGCGCCCTTTCGCGCGAGATGGGTCTGCCGACCTGGCAAAAGCCCGCGCTTGCCTGCCTGGCCACGCGCATCCCGTACGGCGACGCGATCACGCCGCAAAAACTGGCTATGATCGACGGGGCCGAACTGAAATTGGCGGAACTCGGCTTCCGGCAGTACCGCGTGCGCCTTCACGGCGACGCCGCGCGGATCGAGGTGCTGCCCGACGAGCTGGTGCGGTTTGCCGATCCCGCCCTGCGCGACGCCGTCAGCGCCGCCCTTCATCAACTGGGCTTTCGGTACGTGTCGCTCGACCTTGACGGTTACCGCACCGGCAGTCTGAACGCCGTGCTGCAAAGCACGGCGCACAATCCGTAACAGAGGTGATCACAGATGGAACAGATAACGAAAGATATGAGCATCGGCCAGGTGCTGCTCGTCGACCCCGAGACCGCGCCTATTATGATGGAGTACGGCATGCACTGCATGGGTTGCCCGTTTTCGCAGATGGAAAGTCTTGCCGCCGGCTGCCTTGCCCACGGGACCGATCCCGACGAACTGGTCGACAAACTGAACGCCTTTTTGGCGTCCAAGGTCTGACGGCCGAACGGGGAGGGAACCGATGAACACGTTTGAGGATATCAAAAACCGACGCAGCGTTCGCACTTTTGACGGCGAACCCCTTGCCGACGGCATGGCCGAATCGATCCTGGCGTGCGCCCGCGCGGCGGAAAACCCCTACGCTCTGCCGATCGAATGGTGTCTGCTGTCCGCAAAGCGCGACGGGCTTTCCGTGCCCGTCATCGTCGGCGCCGACACCTATCTTGCCGGCAAAATGAAAGCGGAGCCCCACGCTGAGGAAGCGTTCGGCTATTCGTTCGAGCACGTCGTGCTCACCGCCCAATCGCTCGGCATCGGCACCACCATCATCGCCGGCACGATGGACCGCGCCGGTTTCGAGCGCGCCGTGGGTCTCGCCGAGGGCGAGGTCATGCCCTGCGTCAGCCCGCTCGGCTGCCCCGCCAAAAAACTTTCCGTGCGCGAAGCGATGATGCGCAAAGGCGTCAAGGCCGACAGCCGCCTGCCGTTTGAGGAGTTGTTTTTCGACGGCTCGTTCGACAAACCGCTCACGCCCGAAGGGGCGGGCGTTCTGCGCCAACCGCTCGAAGCGGTGCGCCTTGCGCCCTCCGCCGTCAACAAACAGCCGTGGCGCGTCGTCCTTTGCGGCGATTACGCGCACTTTTACGAACAACCGAGCAAGGAGCGTACCGGCTGGGATATTCAGAAGGTCGATATCGGTATCGCGATGTGCCACTTTGTGACCGCTCTGCACGAACTCGGCGGCACGGCGACGTTCGCGCTTGACGATCCCGGGCTCAACGCGCCACAGGGCGCCGTCTATATCGCGTCCTACCGCGTGCAGTAAGGAGCGCTTGTTATGCTCACCTTTCGACCCTATTCGTTTGACGCGTTCCGGGCGCTGCTGCCGATCCTGCGCCGCTATAAGGGCCTTTGCAACGATCTGTGCGCCGGTTCGCTCTTTATGTGGCAGCAAGAGACCGGCCTGCAGTTTGCCCTTTACAAAGGCACGCTGACGCTGCGGCAGAATATCGGCGACCAGCCGGCGTTCAGTTACCCCATCGGCGACGACCCCGACGGCATGATCGACGAGCTGCTGCGCTACACCGCCGCCAACAATCTCGCGCTGCGCTTTTTCGCGGTCGACGAGGCGACGCTTGCGGCTATCCGCGCGGATGACCGTCTCGCGTCCGCCATGTGGTCGTATAACCGCAAATGGAGCGACTATCTCTATGCCTTTGACGAGGCGTTGACGTTCACCGGCAAAAAGTTCAACGGCCAGCGCAACCATATTAACAAGTTCACCCGTTTGTACGGCGAGCCCGTCGTGCGCCCGCTCTGCCGCGAGGATCGCCCGCTCGTCGACGAAATGCTGGCTCTCTACGCGGCGGAGCACACCGAGCGATCTGCGCTCGAGAGCGCCGAGCTTGCCAACACGCGGCGGCTTTTGGACTGCTATGACGAACTCGGGCTGTACGGCGCGTGCCTGACCGTGGGCGAAAAAATCATCGCCTTTTCCATCGGCGAGGTCGTGGGCGACACGCTGTTTATCCATATCGAAAAAGCCCTGCGGCAATACGAGGGCGCCTATCCCGCCATGTATCGCGGGTTTGTCCGGCTGGTAGGGGAGCGCCTTGGCCGTCCGCTGACCTACGTCAACCGCGAGGACGATTCCGGCGACCCCGGCTTGCGCACGTCCAAAACGCAATATCACCCGGTCGCGCTCGTGCACAAGTATCTGGTGCACGTCAATTCGCCCGCGGCGAAGCTCGGCGACCCGCCCGTCCTGCGCGCCGACGGCCTTGTTCTGACGCCGATCCGCGAGACCGACAAGGCCGCCTATCGCGAACTGAATACGGATCTCGACAACAACAAGTATTGGGGCTACGATTACCGCGAGGACGGCGATCTTACGCTCCCCGTCGACGACGACACGTTTTATGATGCCGTACGGCGCGATATGGCCGCCGGCGATTCCGTCAACTTTGCCATCCGCTTCAGCGAGGACGGCGAGATGATCGGCGAGGGCGTTCTGTGGCAGTTTACCGCAAACGGCCGCGCCGAGATCGGTTGCCGCCTGTTTGCCCGCTATCACGGCAAGGGCTGGGGCAAGGCCGCTTTTTCGGCTATGGCCGACTACGCGGCGTCGCTGGGCCTTATGTGCCGCGCCCGGTGCTATGCCGAAAACATCGCCTCGCATCGCATGATCTTGGCAAGCGGCTTTCGTCAGATCTGCTATGACGGCGATTTCTTCTATTTCGCGCGGCCCTGCTGTCCGCCGGTCGCCGCGTGCGGCCGCCGCGCCGTTTGATTGGCCTGTTCATTTTCATTTCCCCATAGAAACGCCGGAATCACGTTTGTGATTCCGGCATTTCTTTCTGTATTCGTCTGTTAATCCCATTCTTTGCCCGTCACGGCGTCCAGGTCCACGCCCTTCGTTTCGTGCGTCTTCATAAGCACCAGCAGCAGGCCGATCACCAGACCCGGCACCGAGACCGCCAGCACCACGGGCGTGACGACCGCATTGCCGACGACGTTCATCAGCGGCAGCAAGATCGCCATGCTGACGACGGTGCCGAGCGCTTCGATCACATAGCCCGACGAGGGGACGGACGAGCGCAGGTTCGTCGGCGCCGATTCGCTCAGCATCATCACGTTGATGTCGCCCACCGCCCAAAAACTGCCGATGCAGGCGCCCGCGAAAAAGCCGACGAGGGCGGGCGGCCACGCCAGGCGCGCGCCGAAGGTGAACAGCAGCAGGGTCACGATCGTCACGCCGCACATCAGCGCGCTTGCGGGCTTGCGGCCGAATTTGTCGGAAATAAAGCCGACCATCAGTTGAAACAGCGCGCTGCCGACGGGGAACAGGAACAGCGCTTCGGTCACGGCGCCGGTGCTGACGGCGCCGAGCGCCGTGTCAAGCGTGACGCCGGTGGCGGTCACCATGTTCTGCGCATAGCCGTAGGACATCATGACCTGATACTGCATCGAAATGACGAAGGCAAGGTTGACGAACGCCATATAGATCAACAACCACCGCAACTGCTTGTGCCGCAGCGAAAACCGCAGCGACGCAAAGAAACCGCCCTGCGCGTTCTGCATATCTTTTCGCGCCTTTTCGGCAGCCAGCTCCTCTTCGCTCATGTGCAGGTAGCGAAGGCGCGAATCAATAAACGCGTCCGTCTCGCGCGCTAAGAGGAGCGCCACGAACGAGACCGCAAGGCCCACCACCGCGGGGACGAGGAATACCAGCCGCCATTGGCTCGCGTTTTCCATCAACAGCCGCCGCAGCAGGGGAACGACCATCACGCCCAGCGTCGCCACGCACTTCACCAGCGCATAGATTTTGGCGCGGTGCTTGGCGGGCGCGGTTTCCATAATATAGACGACCTGCATATCGTGCGGAATAAAGAACGAGATCACGCAAAAGCCCACCGTATAGGCGAGAATGCTGCGCGACAGAAAGATCATCAGCATGCCCAGACTCATGCCGAACGTGTTCACCACCAAAAACAGACGGCGGCCGAAGCGGTCGGAGAGCGGCTTGTAAAACAGCGACACGCCCATAAAGGCGTACGAGACCAGCGTCAGCAGCTCCAGCTTGCCCAGCGATGAATCGCCGAATTTCGCAAACAGGTCGCCCGCGATCTCCGTTTTCATCTGCACGCAGATCTGCGAGGCGATCTCATCCGTGATATAGATCAGGCAGATCAAAAAGACCATATACAGCAGATAGGCGCGCCGCTTCGGCTTCGCCTTCTGCTTTTCCCGGCGCGCGATCTCCCGCTGCTTGCGCGCCGCGCGCTGTTTCAGTTGTTCGGGCGTCAAGACCTTCGTTTTCGCCATCGTGTCACCCCCGCGGTCGGATTTGATGACAGTATAACACAGTTGTTTGATAAATACAATATGGCGCTCTTTCGCGGCCCGCGAGGGCGCCATCCTTGACTTTCCTGCGCATTTGCAATAGAATAAAACCACAATCGGCTCACCGCTCTCGGCCGGCAAAGGAGTGAAAACGCCTCTATGCAAAACGCGATGTATATGCTCAAATCCGTTACGAATACCATCGGCGACAGTTTCATCATTACCACTTCCGACGGCAAGGTGATCGTCATCGACGGCGGCTTCCGCAGCGAGACGGACTGTTTTATCAAGTATCTCAAACAGGTTACCGGCACGGAAAAACCGCACGTTGACGCGTGGTTTTTGTCGCATCCCCACGACGACCATTGCGAGGTCTTTCTGGAAGTGGCGGAGCACCACGCGCATGAAATCACCTTCGACAAGGTGTACGCCAGTTTTCCGGACGCCGCCTTTTACGACGGGTATGACGAAGCGGCGGTCACCGTGATACGCGAATACGAGCGCCTGCGGCCGCGCTTTGCGGAAAAGGCGGCCACGCTCGAAGAGGGCGACGTCTTTTTCGTCGGTGCGGCAAAGTTCACGGTCTTTTATACCTTTCATCCCGAACGCACGCCCGATTGGCACAACTGCAACGACGCCTCGACGGTCATGCGTATGGATCTCGGCGGGGTCGGCGTGATGTTTGACGGCGACGCGGCCGTCAACGCCGGCGAGTATGTGACGGCCGCCTACGGCGACAGCGGCCTCTTGAAGTGTGAATACTGCAAGATGGCGCACCACGGGCAGGATGGCGTCGGCCGCAATTTCTATGAGGCGGTGTCGCCCAAAGTCTGCCTTTGGCCGACTCCCACCTGGGTGTATAACAACGACAACGGCAACCTCAAGACCGCCGAAACCCGCGCCTGGGTCAAAGACCTGGCCGTACTAAAGGAGTACAAATCTTTCGAGGGCACGCAGGTCATCTATCTGCCCGAATAAAAAGAAAACGGGTTCGCTTGAAACGATGTTTTTTCGCTTCGCTCCCAAAATGGTGTTGCGCCTTGTTTGCGAAGCGACATCTTTTGCCGCAGGCCACATTGTTTTACCCGACATGGAAAACATCATACAAAAAACGCCACTTTGTCGATTGACAAAGTGGCGTTTTTGCTGGTCAGAGTATTAATTTCGGACTTAAATATCTATAATACTATTCAATACTCCGTTGTATTCTCTTGGTTTAAAGCCATATCCCGAGGGGTGCGGTGTGCAATACACTGTTAATGGATGTGTTAGGATTATTCCGTTTTCAATGACAGAATTCGGTGTATAAGATAGTAACGATACTTTATTGTTGATTTCACTTTTTACAACATTTTCACACATTGGTAAGCAACTGAATGATAATGGGCTGACGCAGAGAATGAAATCCACTCTCTTTTTATTAACAAATTCAAATAAATCATTGTTTAATTGCTTTGTTTTTGTTGGATTGCTTAAGTATTTGTTTGCAAAACCATCTTTCACTCCGCAACTTACATCAATATAATTGCCAAAAGCTACTTTTTCCCAAAAATCTATAGTTTTTTCTTTGTTCAGCGTATAATCAACCATATGAGCGATTTTGGTGAAAAAATACCATCTTTGAGACATTTTAATTGTGCCTCTTTTGGCCGAAAGATAGTCATTTACAACATTAGACGAAGTATATGAAGCTTGTTTCCCTTCTTCATCTTTGCCTCCATGGTGAGATTCGCCCAAGATTAAAAGTCTTTTGTTTTGATTATCGAAGTTCACGCCAACATATTCTCCCGCGTGCATGGTATTACCTCCGCAACAAAAAATCATAAAGCACACGTACTCACCACCGTTGGCGGTGGTGCTGTGTTGATTGTAAAAATCGGGTATCCATAACTCAAGTCAGTTATGAATACCCGACGTGGCCCGCCCAAAGGGACTTGAACCCCCAATCTTCAGAATCGGAATCTGCTGCGTTATCCAATTGCGCCATGAGCGGATTTGCAAGCAGTAGTATACACCATGCGCCACCCGTTTTTCAAGTGTTCAAAAGGTTTTTTTCCGATTTTTTCAAATATTCTTGAAAATGGCGTGAGAATGTGCTATAGTAGATAAGCATTCGCGGATGTAGTTCAATGGCAGAATCTCAGCTTCCCAAGCTGATTACGCGGGTTCGATCCCCGTCATCCGCTCCAACTCAAGCCGGTGTGGCGGAATTGGCAGACGCAAGGGACTTAAAATCCCTCGGTGGCAACACCATACCGGTTCAAGCCCGGTCACCGGCACCACGTCGTCGCGGACACCATATCGTTCGCGGCGATTTTTCTTTGAAAAATCACCGCTCGCTCACTCCGTCCGCTCCTCCTTTCCGCAAAAGGTCACGCTCGGTGCGGCTGTTCGCTTGCAAGCGCACTCACGACGCCGCGCTGTCGCTACCAACCTTTTGCGGTTCGCGAAGGTTTCGGCGCGTTGCTTCTCTTGTTTTGTGTGCCGTCGCCGTGGCTTGTATTTGCCGATACACGCCCTCGCGGACACCGTATCGTTCGCGGCGATTTTTCTTTTAAAATCACTTTCCTTCACTCTGTGCGCTTCGGCGCACGCAAAAAGCACGCCCGAGGGCGTGCTTCTGCATAGGGTCGGTCACGAAAAGACTTTTTCGTATCGCTTTTTCCAGGCCTCTACGCCGTGTTTGGAGTAGTACTTCGGCATGGCCGCACAGACGGCGGAAACCTCGCCGACGTCCTTGACGACCTTCGCGAGTTTTTTGACCAGGTCTTTGTCTTTGACCAGCATCGCGCCGCGCTTTGCCAAATCCGGCGAAAAGTGCAGAAAACTCGTCAGCGACGTGCTGTCGGCGGTGATCGTCAGTTCGTCCGACGTCAAAATGCCGTTATCCAGTACGTAGTCAAGCTGCGCGGGGCTTATGCGCGTCAGCAGCAGTTTGATGGCGGCCAGCGGGGCGAGCCCAGCGCCGCAGTTTTTGAAATACGCCAGCTGGTACGGCCACAGCGTTTCGGCGCTGTACGTTTCGGTCGCATCGCCAATCACGGCGTCCGCCAGCATTTTGGACGCGCGCAGATTAAGGCCGATGCCCGAGCCGATAACGGGTACCGTCATAAAGGCGCTGTCGCCGATGGCGGCGTAACCGTCCGCGACCAGCACCGACAGGGGCTGACGGACGGGGATCTGCACGAACTCGCCGCCGCGCTTGCGCTCCGTGCCGAGGCAGGGGTTGCTTTTGCGGTAGGCGTCCGCGGTGCGTTCCACCTCCGCTTCGTCGAACGGGTCAAAACGGCCGATCAGCAGGTCAGCGTATTCCTCCTCGCACGCCACCCAGCCGATGCCGAGTTTTCCCTCCGGCAGAAGATAGACCTTGTATTTGTCCGTCGCGTCGCCCGCGCGGTCGTAAAACGCACGGTAAACGTAAAACTTTTCAAACCGTTTCGCCTCTTTTTCAACAAGGCAGCAGGCGGGAAGGCCTGCGCGAACGGGGGAGTTGCACCCGCAGGCGTCAATTACCAGATCGCCGTAGACGTCCCCGTCGGCGGTCTTCAGCCCCACGACGCGGTCGCCCGCCATCAGCGGGCCTTCGACGGCGCAGCCGTAACGGAATTGCACGCCCGTTTTTTCGCAGCGGTCAATGATCAGGTCGTAAATGTCGCGGCGTTCCATTTTGATCTCGCGCTGGTCGGCGGGTACGTGCTGCTGCACGGCCGTGTGTTCGCCCGGGCCGTAAAAGGTCATGTCCGTCTTGTACTCGAATTTGTCCTCCGGGGGCATGGGCAGCCCTGCCGCGGCGAGCGCCTTCGGGTCAAAAATATCGGTCCAGTCGTAGCCCATCCCGTCACGGTCGTGCCGCTCGTAAACGGTGACGTCAAACCCGGCTTCCGCAAGGAACGCGCCGGCACACAGACCGCCGTGGCCGCCGCCGGCTATCAGCACTTTTTTACCCATATCACTCACTCCTTTGCTTCATTGTAACATATTGTGCGAAAAATGCAATAACCATTTCCGGGAGGGGATTTTATGTCTTTTGACAAAAAGCGACAGCGTATCCACGTAACCGCGCATTCCGGCGCCGAAAACACGCCCGAAAACTCGCTTGAATTTCTGCAAACGTGTGTTTGCCTCGGTTTTGAAATCGCCGAGATCGACGTTACGTTCCGCGCCGACGGCACGCCCGTGCTGATGCACGCAAGCGCGGCAGGGGAGCAGGACGGCGTGCTTTTCGCCGACGCCGTCGCCTATATCGCCTCGTCTTCCGATACCCTGCGTCTGAACCTGGATTTGAAATCGGTCGAAAACTTGCCGGCGATCGTCAGAATTTTGGAAGAGAACGAAATGCTCGGGCGCTGCTTCTTTACCGGCGTCAAAGAGGCGTGGACCGAAAAGGTGCGCACCGATACGGACGGTAAAATTCCCTATTACCTCAATTACAGCTTTGCGTTCTGGAAACGCTACAGCGCCAAATGCCGGCACCGTGCCCTGCGGCGGGTGCGCGACTGCGGCGCCGTCGGCATCAACTGCGCGCATCGCATGGCGTCGCACGCCATGGTGGAACTCTTTCGCAAAAACGGCCTGCTGACCTCGTTCTGGACGGTCAACAGCGAGCGCGATATGCGCCGAATTGTCGCCTTTGCGCCCGACAATATCACCTCCCGCCGGCCCGTGCGGCTCCTTGAAATTCTCAATCAATAAAATCATACAAAAAGAGTGCGTCTGCACTCTTTTTTTTGTTGCAAATTACAAATGAGTGTGATAAGATTAAATTAAGGACTTTTATACCTAAAAAGAGAAAGAAGGTTTTGCTATGAATTGTCCCAACTGCCACAGTGAGATCCCCGATGCGTCCGTATTCTGTCCGGAATGCGGCCAAAAAGTGGAGATCCCCGCGGCTCCCGCTCCCGAAGCGCCCGCCGCACCCGCTCCGCAGACTGTCCCGCAGGGTCAGTATACCGCCCCGGCTCCACAGCAGGGAACGTATACGCCGCCCCAACAGACGTATGCCGCACCGCAGCAAACCTACTCGGCTCCTCAGCAGACGTATTCCGCTCCCCAGCAGCAGACGTATTCCGCGCCCCAGCACCCCTACGCGGCCCAGCCCTATCCGCCGCAGGGTCAGCCCGGCGTTCCCGCCGAAAAAGGCGGCCTTGCCACCGGCGCTCTCGTCTGTGCGTTCCTGCTGCCAGGCATCGGCTTTATCCTGGGTATTGTCGGCGCCGTCAAGTTTAAGACCAAAAAGTTCAAGACCCGCTCGATCATCGCCATTGTGGTTTCTATCGTGATCTCGCTGATCGGCATCCTCGGCATCCGTGCCATTGCCAAGGCGGTTGCCGCAAAGATGGGCGATAATATTCAACAGGGCATTCAGGATTCGTTCGACGATATGTTCTCCATCGATGCCGACGATTTCTATACCGACGACGATACCGATACCGATGACGCGACCGCCACCAACGATGATGCCGATACCGCTACCGACGTGCCGCAGGGGCTTGATGCGAGCGTCTTCCTCGGCACCTATGCCAACGGCACCTACTCCAACGGTTTCGGCGGCGTTGACCTCAAGGTCCCGAGCGACGGATGGACCGTCTATTACGGCGAGGACGTCAAAACGTATCAGGAGGATGACTCGCTGCCCACCGACAACCCGAACCACGTTCCCTATATGGAGAACAACGGCGTGCGCACCTATTACGACCTGATCGTCGACAACAACGTCGATTTCGCCAACCTGTCGATCTCTGTCGTCTACGGCGAAGGCGTTGACACTCTCACCACGGGCGAAGTGCTCGACTCCCTCAAAAAGAGTTACGCCAACGGGCTCACCGGCGTCAAATCCAACAGCGACGGCTCGCTCACCTTGGGCGGCAAGACCTATCAGGTCATGACGATCACCGGCAAATACAACGAGTACAGTCTCAAGTACGAGGTCGCGGCGTACCAAGAGGGCAACGCGGTGCTGTATATCACCTTCTGCACCAGCGGCGAAGCCAAAGCGACGCTTGCCGATACGCTCAAACTGCTGTCATAAGTTCCGCTTTTCAGGAGGTTTTTTATGCCTTACGTTGATTTGACCACCACTGCCGCCGTCAGTCCCGACAAGGCGGCCGCCCTCAAAGCCGGTTTCGGCAAAGTGATCGAGAGTTTTCCCGGCAAAACCGAAAACTGGCTGATGGTCCGCATCTCCGGGGATGAGAAACTGTGGTTCCGCGGCGACGATTCCGCCGACAGCGCCATGGTGGACGTGCACCTGTTCGGCACCGTCAGCGCCGGCGAAAGCGACAAAATGACCGCCGCCGTGACGGAATTGCTGGGCCGTGAACTCGGCATCGCCCCCGACCGTATCTACATCAAGTACAGCGGGTACGAGTATTGGGGCTGGAACGGGCGCAATTTCTGATTCCCTTACCGTCGTTACCAAAACAGAGTTTTCTGTTTCGATAAATTAAATTTTGAAAGAGGCGTTTGAAAATGATTATTGGTGTTCCGAAAGAGATCATGCACGATGAACGTCGTGTTGCCGCGATCCCCGAGACCGTTGAAAAATTCGTGGCCGACGGCGCTCAGGTCCTGGTTGAGGCCGGTGCCGGCGACGGTGCCTTTTTCCACGACGACGCCTATGCCGCCGCGGGTGCCGAGATCGTCGCCGACTGCGCCGAAGTGTACCGCAGGGCCGACGTCATTCTGAAGGTCAAAGAGCCCCTCTTCAACGAGGAAAAGGGCGTTCACGAGATCGATATGATGCACGCCGGTCAGTACATCATCACCTTTATTCACCCCGCTTCGCCCGTCAACCACGAAATGGTCAAAAAGATGGCGGCGCAGGGCGTGATCGGCCTTACGCTTGACGGCGTGCCGCGTATTTCCCGCGCGCAGAATATGGACGCGCTGACCTCCATGAGCACCTGCGCCGGCTATAAGGGTATTTTGATGGCCGCCAGCGACCTGACCGTGTTTATGCCTATGACGATGTGCGCCGTCGGCACCATCAAGCCCGTCAACGCGCTGGTTATCGGCGTCGGCGTTGCCGGCCTGCAGGCCCTCGCTACCGCCAAACGCCTGGGCTGCGTGACGCACGCGATGGATATCCGTCCCGCCGCGCTCGAGCAGGCGACCAGTCTGGGCGCCAAGGTGATCGATCCCGGCGTCCCGGCCGAACTTGCCATCGCCCCCGGCGGTTATGCGCTGCGCCTGCCCGACGAGTGGCTTGAAAAAGAGCGCGAGGTGCTCAAATCCCGCATCGCCGAAATGGACGTCGTGTTCTGCTCGGCGCTGATCCCCGGCAAGATCGCGCCCGTGCTTATCACCGATGAAATGGTCGCCATGATGAAGCCCGGCTCCGTCATCGTCGATATCGCCATCGACCAGGGCGGCAACTGCGCCAGCACCACCTTCGGTGAGAGAACGATCGAGCACGGCGTCGTGATCGAGGGTATCAAAAATATCCCCGGCATGCTGCCCACCAGCTCGACCTGGATGTTCGCCAAGAACATTTACAACCTGACCAAGTTCCTGACCCACGACGGCAAGATCGAACTCGATATGAACGACGAGATCGTGCGCGCCATCCTTGTCACCCGTGACGGCGAGATCGTTCACGCCGGTGCGAAAGAGGCCATGGGTCTGTAAGTTTTCGTTACGTTTCCCGCGGCGGGGCGGTTCCGATACCGCCCCGCCTGCAACGTATAAGGTAGGAGAAAGCAATGAATCCCATTATTTTGATTTTGATTTTCATTGTCGCCACGCTGGTCGGTTATAAACTGATCAACAACGTGCCCAGTCTTTTGCACACCCCGCTGATGTCGGGCATGAACGCCCTGTCGGGCGTGACCGTGCTCGGCGCGCTGTCCGCGACCGGGGCGGCGCTTGCCGCACAGCAGTCCGGCAGCCGCATCGTCGCCGTCGTTTTGGGCGTGATCGCCATCTTCTTGGCCATGCTCAACGTGGCGGGCGGTTTCGGCGTCACCCATCGTATGCTGCGCATGTTCCGTCACCGTGACGGCAACAAGGGCGGAAAGGGGGAGAAGTCATGAACGACCTTGTCTATTACGTCGTCAGCGGCGTTCTCGTCGTCGGCGTTTTGGTCGGCATCGCGTTGATGAGCAAGGTGCGCCTCGCCGTTGCCGGCAACCTCATCAGCGCCCTGTGTATGGCGGCCGCTATCGTGGTGACGCTCGTCTATAACAACATTCTGCCGTTGTGGATCCTGTGGCTGACCATTGCCGTCGGCCTTGCGGTCGGTCTGATTTGGGCAAGCCGCATCAAAATGATCGAAATGCCCGAGATCGTGGCACTTTTTAACGGCTTCGGCGGCGCGGCCTCCGCATTGGTGGCGTTCGTCACGCTGATCAATCCCGCTATGGCCGACAGCAAAAACCGTCTCTTTGCGCTGATCACCGGCGCACTTGCGTTGGCCGTCGGTATGGTCACGCTCACCGGCAGTCTGGTCGCGGGCGGCAAACTCCACAAGATCCTGCCGCAAAAACCGGTCGTCCTGAAGGGCCACCGTGCGCTGACCGCCGTCACGCTGGTGCTGACGCTCTGCTCCGGCGTGCTGATCGTAGCGGACCTTCTTCCCGCGTGGGCGGCGTGCCTGCTGTGCACGGTGCTCGCGGGTTGCTTCGGCGTGGTCTTTTCGATTCGCGTCGGCGGTGCGGATATGCCCATCACCATCTCGCTGCTCAACTCGCTGAGCGGCGTTGCCGGCGCGATCGCCGGTATGGCTATCGGCGACCCGCTGCTCGTCGCCGTCGGCGGCGTTGTCGGTGCGTCGGGCCTGCTGCTTACGCAGATCATGTGCAGGGCTATGAACCGCAAATTGCTTGACATCCTGCTCGGCAAAACTTCCGCGCCCGTCAAAAAGGCGCCCGCCGCTCCCGCTGCCGAAAAACCGGCTGAAGCGGCTCCCGCCGAGGCGGTTGCAACCGCCCCCGCCGCGCCCGAGAAGAAAGACGACAGCCCCGCCGCCGTTCTCAAGGCGGCCAAGACCGTCATCATCATCCCCGGTTACGGTATGGCGCTCGCTCAGGCACAGCACCAGGTCAAGCAGTTGGCCGATAAACTCAAGAGCGACGGCAAGGACGTTGCGTTTGCCATCCATCCCGTCGCGGGCCGTATGCCCGGCCATATGAACGTCCTGCTGGCCGAGGCCGACGTGCCGTATGAAGATCTGCATGAGATGGAGGAGATCAATCCGAAGTTCACCTCCTGCGACGTTGCGGTCATCATCGGCGCCAACGACGTCGTCAACCCCGCCGCGCGCGAGGCCGAGGGCACGCCCATTTACGGGATGCCCGTGCTGGACGTCGACAAGGCGAAGCACGT